>CAYTBO010000041.1:0-25446 GCA_964436055.1 uncultured Ohtaekwangia sp. | reverse complement strand
AGGTGATCTTGAAAATGTAGTGGTTTATCAGACTAAATATATGCTGATAAAGGACAGTATTTTTAATGAGCAATTAGCTAGCAATCTCAAAGAAATCCAGCTAAATGCCCAAAAAAAGCAATCTGAAGCCATTATCCAGCAGAAAGATTCTGAGATACAAAAGGTACGGTTAATCACGGGTTTGATAGGAATCATTACGGTACTTGCTATCATGATTTCCGTCCTGATTTATCGCAACTACCGCATCAGTCACCACATGCAAACCATACTGGAAAAAGAGGTTAAAAAACAAACCAGTGAGCTCGTTAAAAGCAATTCGGATCTTACCCGAATGACACAGGAATACGATCAATTGGTGTACAGAGCATCGCATGATATTCGAGGTCCACTGGCTACGCTCATGGGACTGACCAACATCGCGAAACAGGACTACGAAGAGCCGCTCCGCGTTAAAGATTATTTGGATAAAATCGGTTCAACGGCCATGGGGTTGAATCAGACGTTGAGTCAACTCATGGAGACCAACCACATTCGCAATCTTCCTATTTGTATTGAAGAAGTTGATGTAGGTTCGATGGTAGAAGAAGTGTATAGTTCGTTTAAAACTTTGAACCATTTTCCTCTGATTTCAATGCGAATAGAAAAAGGCGACTGGTCAAATTCATTGATGTCCGACAGGCATCTGATACGTTTCATCCTTACCAAATTAATTGATAACGCGTTCAGGTATTTTGCTTCGTTTAAGACTGAAAAGTATATCAAAGTATCCTGGTCCCAGTCGGCGGATCAAACGGTTATCGCTGTAGAAGACAACGGTTTAGGAATAGATGACAAAGCTAAGGAAAAAATATTCCAGCTTTTTTATGTTGCCAGCGATATCCATGGAAGCGGGTTGGGTTTGTTTTTGGCGCAGATGGCGGCCAATCGTTTAGGTGGAAGAATCATACTGGCCAGATCTTCCGGCCCAACAATTTTCAAGCTGATCATATCAACAAACCTGGCAAAGGCACAGTTGGAAGATAAGCCGTTTATGCAGGTTGCCGGCTAATTAAATTCGACCCTATCAATTAGTGTAACAATCCTTTTGTCTCTCAAATGAGTTATAAGTCCCAACTATTCATGAAAACGGTTGACTTCCCGTGTCATAATGAGCTTAAAAGCATACATTATAGGATGTAAGAAATGCAATGAGTTTTTAGTTTTGTTGTGTCAAGATTGCATTTTTTGATTTTTTGTTACACGGCTCTTTCGGTTTTGATTACCGGGAAAACCGATAATGACAGTCAATATTGCTCCATCCGGGACAAAAAATTCAGCTATTCAGCTGATCATTGAACTCATGCCACCATAACTTATTTCAATCCCAGCGCATCAAACGCCCTCCTAATTGGGGTCACCAACAGGGGATTATTCGGTCGTCACTCCCTTAGCATGGGCATTCACTTCTGAATGGGAGCAAGAGTTTAATGGCCTGGATACCAGACTGGAGATTCTTCGGTAGTCCCTTCTCAGCCATGGCATGGTGCATGCCTAACATGAGTTAGCTGCTCAGAAATTCCGCGAAGAATTGAGGTGGTACTACTGGGAAGGAGATCTTGCGATAGCCCTAGCTGCAATACCGCAACCGGGTCATCTAAAAAAAAAATCCTTCTGCCACCGGAGTGACAGAAGGATGATAATGCATTTCAACGGGTCAGTCAAACTGATTTTGATCAACCATCTCGAAAGGTCTCATGGGTTCTCTTTCAGAACTTACGTTTTCAATCGATTTAACTTTCGAAATTGTGTTTGCTTCCTGGCCAGTAATTCGCGCGAATGAAAGCATGCTAACCAGGGCAAGGGATAAGAGGACCAGTTTCGTCTTCATGGCATTTTAAATTTACTTGCAACCGTATTGACAAGGATCGCTTGAGGTTCCGCCACTCTGTGGACTGATGTTTTCTTCGGTACAAGATGTTACGGCCAAAGTAGTAATGAAAGCAAGGGCGATGGTGTAGATTAGTTTTTTCATGTTCTTAAGTTTAGAGTTTTTTATTCGTTGGTTTTTGTTTTAATTGAATAATGCAAAGGTGGCTGAGGCCGATGATATGGGAAGTGTAATAGAATTTTTTAACGTACGTATGTGCTTAAAAATCAATGAGTTATAAGCCAATACACAGACATGTATTTTTATTCCTGAGCCTGTTTATGCTTTGCGGCAACCTTCAAGCTCAAAATCCAACGCTTGATTCATTAACGCAGCGCCTGGCTACCACGGATTCAAATCGGCATTTTCCAATTCTGTTGGAAATCTTCAAAGAGCAGATCGGACAGAATTATGATTCCGCTCTTTTCTATGCCGAGAAACTGGTGTATCGGGCGCTGGCTGACGGAGACAGCCTGAACATTGTGATATCGTTCAATGCGCGTGGAAATGTGAAACGGGAACTGGGTAATTCATCCTGCATTCCTGATTTTGAATTTGCCTTAGCGATTGCAAAACGCAGAGCGTATGCGAATCAGGTGAAGTTTTTGCTCAACAATTTAGCCATCTCTAATGGGAATTTTGCTCAATACGATGAAGCATTGGATTACAATTTTCAATCGCTGCAACTACGGCAAGAGGCTGGGAACCCCGGGGATATCACCATCGCATTGAACAACATAGGAACAGTCTATTCAAGCCTCCAGGATTATGAAAATTCCCTCTCGTACTTTATCCAATGCAAAGACATGAAGGAGGCCAACGGCATTACGCACGACCTGGACCGGGCGTACGTAAATATTGGCGTCACCTATTTTAAAATGGAAAATTATGTGGCGGCAGATAGCGCCATCGCTACTGTATTTAAACTATGCAGGCAGTGGGGTTGTAAAGAGGATGTATTGGCGGAAGCCCGCTACGCTCAGGCAAAAATTTTGATACAAAGAGAGGAGTATGAACAGGCAATAAGGGAATTGGATGAAATCATCTCTTTCGCGAGACGAAATGCGTCAAAGTTCTATGAAGCTCAATCCCAATACCTAAAAGGCATGATCAGTTGGAAGCGGAATGATCCGGAATCAGCGTTAAAATTCCTGGATTTGAGTGATCGGGTTTTAAGAGGCACGGAACTGCGGGATCAGATCTTGGAGAATTATCAGTTGTACACATCCATATACGAAGGGATAGGTGACTATCGAAATGCAACCGCCTATCAGCAAAAATATATTGATCTAAACAAGCAGGTTTTCAGCGGAGACCTCATCAAAAACATTTCCAGGATTCAAACAGAATTCGAAGAGCGTGAAAATTTAAAAACGATAGCCTCCAAAAATAGAATTCTGGCTTTGCAGGAGGAGGTAATTACCCGTCAACGAACGGAACGCGCGTTTATCATTACCATTACTTTTCTGGTGCTGGGCATTGTGATGGTTTTGTTCAGGGCAAACCAATTGCAGCGAAAAGCCAATAAGCAACTGGCTGATGCCAAGGCAATCATTGAAAACCAGAATGAATTGCTGAATAACGCCAACCACGTACTTGAAAGCGAAGTGATGGCGCGGACCCGTGAATTGGTAGATTCCAATGAGTCCCTTGCAAAAGTGAACGATGAGTTGGATAATTTTATCTATAGAACATCGCACGATATTCGTGGCCCACTGGCAAGCCTGAAAGGAATATGCAATATTGCCATGGTTGATGTGCAGGATGAGACAGCCATTGACTATCTCAAAAAACTGGATAAAACAGCGGCAAAATTAAATTCTATTCTAAGCCGGCTTCTGATCATCAATCAGATTAACCATTCCCTGTTAAATCCGCAGTACCTCAACCTGGAGGAGGTGATCGAAGAGGTATTGGATTTGGAAAGGAAGAAAGGGATTCCTGCCATAATAAAAATTTCACACATGATTGAAGCCAATTTACCCTTTCGTTCTGATCGGGAAATGGTTAAGATTATTTTTGAGAACCTGATTGACAATGCCATAAAATTTTACAACGACTCATCGCGGAGTCAACCGTTCGTTCACATTCTGGCGAAGCGAGAAAAGGATTTGGTGGTTGTAAAAGTGATTGACAACGGGATCGGTATTGACGAATCCAGCAGAGAAAAAATTTTTCAATTGTTTGTAAGAGCCTCCGAGCGTTCGGATTCAGGCGGCATTGGCTTGTACCTTTCCAAGCTGGCCTCTGTAAAACTTGGGGGTCAAATTCAACTTTCGATTTTGGAAGATCATCTGACTGAATTTGTTGTTACGTTTCCTGTTGACCTTGTGCCTCTGATAGAAGACCGACGGACGGAGCAACTCAACCAGGAAAAGCAAAAACAAAAAGTCTCAAAGAGCACCTAATTTTCCTCTCAATTGCCATCTTTGCACTTTGTAAAAATGGGATAGTAAATTATCCGGATTTAAAAAGTGAAAGAATTCAAAAGATATACCGTTACGGCAGCGCTGCCCTATGCTAATGGCCCTAAGCACATTGGTCATTTGGCGGGCGCTTATATTCCCTCTGATGTCTATGTCCGGTACTTGCGTCTAAAAAATAAAGATGTTGTTTTTGTTTGTGGAAGCGATGAACATGGCACCGCTATCCCCAATCAGGCGCTAAAAGAGAATACCACCTCAAAAGCGATTATTGACAAGTATCATGCGATTATCCGTGACTGTCTTTATCAACTGGGAATTTCTTTCGATGTCTATCACCGCACCAGCGACCCGCTGCATCACGAAACCTCGCAAGCATTTTTCATGACCCTTTTTAACAAGGGGTTGTTAAATGAAGAGACATCCGAACAATATTATGACGATCAGGCAAATGTATTTCTTGCTGATCGTTATATCGTTGGAACCTGCCCTAAGTGTGGTCATGCGAATGCCTATGGTGACCAGTGTGAAAAATGTGGCTCCTCACTTAGCCCACGTGAACTGATTAATCCGACCTCTACGCTCACCGGTAAAGTGCCTGTGCTTAAGGCCACCCGGCATTGGTATCTGCCTTTGGAAAATTACGAACCATGGCTGAGACAATGGATTCTTGAAGAACATAAAAAGGATTGGAAAATAAATGTTTATGGTCAATGCAAATCCTGGATTGATGCAGGCTTGCAATCCAGGGCCATGACAAGGGATCTTGACTGGGGAATAAAGGTGCCTTTGCCCAATGCTGAAGGGAAAGTGCTATACGTCTGGTTCGATGCACCCATTGGATATATTTCTGCAACCCGGGCGCTGTTTCAAGAGCTTGCTTCCGGAAAGAAAGAATATGCAACACCTCAGCGGGCTTTTGGAAACGTGGAGGAAAACGATTGGCAAAAATACTGGCAAAGTGATGATACGAAGCTTGTCCATTTTATTGGCAAAGACAATATTGTTTTTCATTGCATTATTTTTCCTGTCATGCTTCACTCATCCGGGCAATACATCGTGCCGGAAAATGTGCCTGCCAATGAATTTATGAACCTGGAAGGCGATAAAATGTCAACCAGCCGGGGTTGGTCTATTGAGATGCATGAATACATTGAAGATTTTCCTGATAAACCGGATGTGTTGCGGTATACGTTACTAACCAACTTACCGGAGACCAAAGACAGCGAGTTTACGTGGAAAGATTTTCAGGCAAAAAACAACAATGAACTTGTTGCAATTTTTGGCAATTTTGTAAACCGGGCTTTGGTACTCACACATAAGTATTTTGAAGGGAAAGTTCCCTCGCGTGGTAGGTTAAGCGACCTTGACAATGCCACCATCGAAATGCTCTCAAAATTTCCTGAGAAAATAGGAAATTCCATTGAAGCCTATCGTTTCAGGGAAGCAACAGCCAATCTAATGGATCTGGCCCGACTGGGAAACAAATACCTGGCTGACACCGAACCCTGGAAATTGGCGAAGACTGACCTGGAAAAAGTAGGAACCATTCTGAATATTGCCCTTCAGGTTGCTGCCAACCTTGCTTTGCTTTCAGAACCCTTCCTGCCTTTTAGCGCTGCAAAACTGCGCAAGATGCTAAACCAATCAAAAGCAACATGGGAAGATAGCGGTTCCGCAAACTTGTTGCCGGCCGGGCACACGCTGGGTGCAGTTGAACTATTATTTGAGAAAATTGAGGATGAGGTGATAGCCCTTCAGATCAATCGCCTCATGGATAACAAAAAAGAAATGGAAACACAAAATAAACCCGTTGTACCCGCAAAAGGGGAAATCACATTTGACGAGTTTTCGAAAATGGATATGCGCATGGGAACGGTTATCGAAGCTGAGCGTGTGGAAAAGTCGAAAAAACTATTGAAGTTGAAGGTAGATACCGGAATTGATAAGCGAACCGTACTAAGCGGTATCGCCGAGCATTACAACCCGGAAGATCTTATTGGAAAGCAAGTTACCATTCTGGTGAATCTTGCTCCCCGCAAAATTATGGGTATTGAATCTCAGGGAATGATTCTGATGGCGGAGGATAAAGGTGGTACCCTTAAATTGATTCGCACAGAAAATCCAGTCTCACCAGGATCAACGATCAGCTAACCTGCCTTTGAATCAGGGTATCAATCGTTGTAAAGACTCATTGTCCTGTCTGCTCCAATGGTACAAAAGGAAAGGATCATGGTTTCAGCCTTATCCATTAAAGCGGGTAGTGCGACAAGTTCTTCCTGCGAAAAATTACTGAGCACATAATCTACTTGTTGTCCTCTGGGAAAATCATTTCCTATTCCTGCCCTCAGTCGCAGGTAGTTTTGTCCGCCGGTCATCTCTTCGATATTAGCAAGGCCGTTATGACCGGCTGCACTTCCTTTGGTTCTGAGTCGCAATGCACCAAAGGGAAGAGCCAGATCATCCACTACCACCAATAAATTTTCTTTAGGAATTTTTAATTCCTGAAGCCAATAAGCTATGGCTTTCCCACTCAGGTTCATCAACGTGTTGGGCTTGATAAAATGGATTTGCCTGCCTTTGTATTTGAACTCACCCTTATCCGCCAACCGGCAGGTCGTAAAATTAAATCCTTGATTATCAGCAATTCGATCCAAAATCAAAAAACCAATATTGTGGCGTGTGAGCTCATACTCAGGTCCAATATTTCCAAGCCCGGCAATGAGATATTTCATCAGATTTTTGTTGATGATACAAAAAAAATCCCGTTCGCCGGTAGGGCAGAACGGGATTTATAGGCTAAAATCAATTACTTCTTGCCTGCGTCCTTTTTAGGTGCGCCTTCCGCAGGCGCAGCACCCGCAGCAGCCGGAGCGGCAGCATCCGGTGTTGCAGCCGGAGCAGCAGCGGCAGCAGCCGCCTCTTCGGCAGCCATCTTCGCAGCGCGTGGTACTTCCACTACAGCAATGGGTGATTTCTTGGGATCTATGAACTCCAGATTTTTTAGTTTCATGTCCATTACTTTGATGGCATGGTGAAAGTCGAGTTCGGTGACATCCACATCAATATGCTCTGGCATGTCTTTAGGAAAACCATATACTTTTAAAACGGCTTTCTTGCGAACCAGTGTACCTCCTTTGGATACTCCCGCAGCCTGACCTTGTAAGCGAATGGGAATATCCATCTTAATTTTTCGATCTTCACTGATTCTCAGGAAGTCAGCATGAAGAATGATTTCACTTACCGGATGAAACTGAACTTCCTGCAGGATGGCCTGGAACTCATCTCCTTCAATGTTCAAGCGAACGAAGTGAGCATCATTGGTATACACCAGCTCACGAAACAAAATCATTGGCGCTACGAAATGCACTTGCTCTCCGCCTCCGTACAACACACAGGGAACACTGCCCTGCTCACGAGCTTTTTGCGCATCTGATTTGCCGAGATTTGCTCTTTTATACCCTATAATCTCGATGGTTTTCATAATAAGTTATTGTTTAAGTTAAATTGTTTACAAACGAATAAATAAAGAGCTAACGGATTCATTGTCATGAATTTTTCTGATTGCTTTTGCAAAAAGATCAGAAACCGAAAGCACTTTGATTTTTTTTGATTCTTGTCTTAGCGGAATAGTATCAGTGACAGTCATTTCCTCCAAAGCTGAATTATCAATATTTTCATAAGCATTACCAGACAATACCGGATGAGTACAAACAGCGCGCACCGATCTGGCACCTTTTTCTTTTAATAGGGTCGCGGCCTTGCATATGGTTCCTGCGGTATCTACCAGGTCATCAATTAATATCACATCCTTTCCTTCTACTTCACCGATCAATCTCATCGACTCAATCTTGTTGGCCTCTTTTCTGTATTTATCGCAAACGGCAAGTTCTGCATCAAAGAATTTAGCAAAACTTCGAGCTCTTTTAATTCCACCTACATCCGGAGATGCAAACATGATGTTGGTTAGATTCAGTGACTTGAGATAAGGAACGAAAATGTAGTTTCCATCCAGATGATCTACGGGAATATCAAAAAATCCTTGTATCTGATCAGCATGAAGGTCAAAGGTCATTACACGACTGGCACCTGCGGCAGAAAGTAAATTGGCTATCAGTTTTGCAGCTATGGCTACCCGCGGCTTATCTTTCCTGTCCTGGCGGGCATATCCAAAGTAGGGGATAATCACGTTTACATTTTGTGCGCTGGCACGTTTGGCTGCATCAATCATCAGCAGCAGTTCCATAAAATTGTCGGAAGGTGCAAAGGTAGATTGCACAATAAAAACGTCATGGCCGCGTACAGATTCCATGATAAATGGAGACATTTCTCCGTCACTGAATTGTTGATACTTTACTTCACCCAGCGGCTCACCATAGGCATGAGCAATCTTCTCAGCGAGATAGGTACTAGCGCGTCCTGAAAAGATTTTTACTGCCATTTTAATGCCTTATATAAATATTTAATCCCGGCCCTCATGGTAGGACCGGGATTTGTTGCCCGACTAGGGCTCGAACCTAGACTTTCTTGAATCAAAATCAAGCGTGTTGCCAGTTACACCATCGGGCAGTACCTCCCATTTTGGGTGGGCAAAGGTAGAACTTTTTTTAAAAACGAGAAATGCGTTTTTAAATCATTTTGCAGGAAAAACGGGGGTTTTTAAGGATTTCAGCTAGTCCAAATCACTGTCGGCAGTGTTTGACTGACCTTCAACAAAACCATCCGCCCAAAAGCGGTATTTGTCAAGAATTGAAATGACAGCATTTTTTAAATGGCGTTGGTTCTGAAAATCAATACCGCCATAGAGTGTTGTGGCATAGCCTTGCCAGATAGAGCGGTTTTGGCGTCTGTCGAAAAGCTGTATCAACAGGGTTCCCGATTTCAAATTGTATTTCAAAGGACTATATTCCAAGGTTTGATCCTGACCCTTTACCCACTCTTCAATATCAGGCTGGATATAACCATTAAAGTTAAGGCTATCAGTGAACATTTTATAACCAATGATCAAATGTGGTCTCCTTTCAGTTTGCCTGTAACCTAGAAACTTCATTCTTGACAATATTGAGTTTTCTATAAGTTTATTGGAAACAGTAGAGTCTTCTTCCATCCCTACGGGCCGCATAATGTCAAAAGTTCTGTATTTTTTAAAAGTACCGGAATAGCTGTAGTCATACTCTACTGGGAGTTCTTTGTAACCCAAGCAGGAGGATAAAATGATACAAATTATGAGAAGTAGGTAAACTTGCTTCATAGGCACAAACAATTTTCAAATTCACTGAAAAGTTACCACAAAACGGGTTGATCCGCAAGAAGGCACTACCACTATTTGAGACGTCTATGTTACTTATGCGCTTTTACCCACTCCAATGCATTTGAAAAAGCCTCAATCCACGGAGATATTTCATCGCCTTTGCGATCTTTCGGATAGTGAGGCCAGTTCCATGGAAAAAGAGATCTTTCTATGTGCGGCATGATGGCCAGGTGTCGGCCGTCTCGTGATGTAAGTGCCGCAATTGCATGATCAGAATCATTGGGATTGCCAGGATAACTTTTATAGCTATAGGTAGCTGCTACGTTGTAGTCTAAATTTTGGGGTAACATAAATCTTCCTTCACCATGAGCTACCCACACACCCAATCTGGAGCCGGCAAATGATTTAAGCATTATTGAATTTGTTTCTGGAATGGTAATATTCACAAAAATGGATTCAAATCTTCCTGATCCGTTATGATGCATCTTAGGATGATTGGTCACCTCAGGGTATACAAGCCCAAGTTCCATCATCAACTGACAACCATTACAAACACCCAAACTCAATGTGTCATTTCTGGCATAAAATTTTTCGAGCGATTTTTTTGCTCTGGGATTATAAAGGAATGCACCGGCCCATCCTTTGGCAGACCCCATCACATCAGAATTGGAGAACCCGCCCACAAAAGCAATCATGTTTACACCAGAAAGATCCTCGCGACCAGATACCAGGTCCGTCATGTGTACGTCCTTTACATCAAAACCGGCCAGGTAAAGCGAGTAAGCCATTTCGCGATCTCCATTCACTCCCTTTTCCCGAATGATAGCAGCCTTTATCCCGGAAGGCTTTCTGCGTTTTGGATCAATTTGATAAGTTGAGAATTTTCCGTCAAACTTTGGCTGTAGTGTAAATTGTAAAGGTTGCATAACAAAATTTTTCCTTCTCAATTCAGCATAAGCTTTGGGTCGCTGAATTTGATCCATAAGAAACGAAGTCTTGAACCAGGTTTCTCTTTGCTCATTTACATCAAGTGAAATCGTCCCGTTATCCAGCTTGATAATAATTTTGTTACTGTTGGTTGCTTCGCCAATCATTGTATAGGTGATGCCTTCCTTGTTAAGCGCCTCACAGACCTTGTTGGTTTCAGCAACCTGAATTATTATTCCCGGATTTTCGCTGAAGAGTGCTTTGACCGTGTCGTCACCAAAACCCGTAAGATCTAAATTCAACCCTGTGTTTGTATTGGGAAAACACATTTCAAGCAACGCGGTGATCATACCTCCCGCTGAGATGTCGTGACCGGCCAATACTAAATCCTCTTTAATAAGTTTCTGTACGGTATTAAAAGCGTTGGCGAAATAAGATGCATCAGCTATTCCGGGCACTTCGTTACCAAGGTTGTTCACCACTTGTGCCAAACTACTGCCACCAAGTGTAAGCTTACAGTTAGAAAAATCTATGTAAATCAGTTTTGAACCCGGCATATCTTTTAACGTCGGTGAAACCGTATTTTTTATATTTTCTACTTCAGCTACAGCTGAAATAATTACTGTGCCTGGCGAATAGACCACATCTCCGTTGGGATATTTTTGTGTCATGGAAAGTGAATCCTTTCCGGTAGGCACATTAATACCCAAGGCAAGTGCAAATTCACTTACCGCGGAGACGGCTTTGTACAACCTGGCATCTTCACCTTTGTTTTTTGCCGGCCACATCCAATTAGCGCTTAAGGAAACACCTTTGAGGCCATGAGTAAGGGGTGCCCAAATGATATTGGTTAACGCTTCCGCTATCGCAAGCTGACTACCGGCTGCCGGATCTATAAGGGCCGCACCCGGCGCATGACCTATGGCTGTTGCCACTCCCTTGTTACTCAGGAAGTCCAACGCCATTACCGATACATTATTTAGGGGTAACTGAATTTCACCGCATGTCTGTTGGGTGGCTACCTTACCCGTTACACACCGGTCAACTTTATTGGTAAGCCAATCTTTACAGGCAACGCTTTCCAATTGCAAGATCAGATTCAGGTATTCATTCCATTTTGTATTATCATAACGCACAGCCTCATATTGTTCTGCGTTGGAGTTGTCTTGCAGTATTGTCTTGGGTGATGACCCAAACAAATGATTTACTTCAAGATCAAAGGCAGTGGTATTTTTTTTCTTGTTTACAAATTTTAATTGTTGATCGCCGGTGGCCGTGCCTACTACATACATTGGGGCACGCTCCCGGTCCGCCACTTTTTGCAACATATTCAGGTCTTTTTCATGGAGGGCTATGCCCATTCTTTCCTGCGATTCGTTGCTGATAATTTCTTTATCAGAAAGTGTGGGATCGCCAATGGGGAGTTTATCGATTTCAATGGTGCCGCCGGTTTCTTCCAGCAGTTCTGAGAAACAGTTGAGATGCCCGCCTGCACCATGATCATGTATGGAGACGATAGGATTATCCTTCATTTCCACCATGGCACGGATAGCATTCATTACTCTTTTTTGCATTTCCGGATTAGAGCGTTGAATGGCATTTAACTCGATGACGTTCCCAAATTCACCCGTAGCTACCGATGACACGGCACCACCACCCATCCCAATACGATAGTTATCACCACCCATCATCACAATTTTGTCACCGGGTTTGAGCTTTTCTTTTTGACTTTCCTTTTCCTTGCCAAAGCCTATACCTCCGGCCATCATGATTACTTTATCAAATCCGTATTTTTTATTGTTTTCGAAATGCTCAAAAGTCAATACGCTACCGCCAATGAGGGGTTGCCCGAATTTGTTTCCAAAATCACTGGCACCATCCGATGCTTTAATCAGTATTTCGGCGGGAGTTTGATATAGCCAGGGGCGTGCTTCGAATTTTTTCTCCCAGGCCCTTCCGTTTTCCAGGCGCGGATAGGAGGTAATATACACTGCCGTCCCGGCCAGCGGAAAAGATCCTTTGCCGCCTGCCAGCCGATCCCTGATTTCACCGCCGGATCCTGTTGCGGCTCCATTGAAAGGTTCGACTGTAGTAGGAAAATTATGTGTTTCCGCTTTTAATGAAATAACCGCATCGAAGTCATCCAATTGAAAATAATCTGGAATATCCTGCCTGCCTGGCGCGAATTGTTCTATCCTGGGCCCTTTAATGAAGGCCACGTTATCCTTATAAGCGGAGACAATATAGTTGAGGTTTTCCTTCGATGTCTTTTTGATTAATTGGAAAAGTGTTGACGGCATTTCCTTCCCATCAAGGATGAAGGTTCCGTTAAAAATTTTGTGCCGACAGTGTTCGGAGTTTACCTGCGAGAATCCAAATACTTCGCTGTCGGTAAGCTGACGTCCCAACTTCCTGCTTATGTCATTCAGGTATTCAATTTCTTCCTGACTCAGCGCCAATCCTTCCTGCTCGCTATATTTCGATACGTCTTCGATTTCAATGATTGGATCCGGCTGATGTTGGATTGTAAAAATATCCTGATGGAGCCCTTCATAAATTCGTTGAAGCATGGGGTCATGATCTGCCGTTGCTTTAGTTGTTTGAATAAATTCCTCTATTCTCACGATTCCTACAATTCCCATGGTTTGTGTGATCTCTACGGCATTGGTACTCCATGGGCTGATCATCTCCTTGCGGGGTCCAACAAAAAATCCTGCCGCAGATTGACTTGTATCGAAAATGGCTCCACTAAAGAGCCATGTAAGTTTTTGAATATCGTCTGTATTTAGGGAATGCGCAGCCTCTACCGCATAGATGGTCGCGGTGGGCTTTCGAAAAAATAGGATCATTTGCTGGGTTTATTGAAGCGGTAAAAGTACTATGATTAGTACGAATTTAAGTCCTTTTAAGGTCTAATATTTTTCAATTCTTTCACACTTTGTGCGATTAATCCATTGTGACCGGTGTCGATGATGTGGAGTTTGTAGTCGCTCAATCTTGATAATAGGGTATGCATGTTTTCAGCCGTGATGATCTTGTCGAATTTACCGATGAAGACCCAAGGTGTTATGCGATGCTTATCCATGCGACTGGCGATCTCGTGTATATCAAACTTGAGTAAGCGAAAAACTACCCATGAGTAATAGACCCGCTCTCTCTTTTCAAGTGTGTCCATTTGCGACTGTGCAAAGCGGATCACACCCTTATCCACCAAATCAAATTTCTGCACAAAATTTATGACAGAGAAAAATCGGGTGGGTTTGTGAATCATACTTTTGAACCACGACCGAAGCACAAGTGGATAGGTAGCCAGACTATACCAAAAATTTGTTTTGATTCCGTCTGGAGCCAATAAATAGATGCTTTTTACCCGATGAGGGAATGCTTCAAAACTAGCCAGTGCAAATTTCCCACCCAGGCTAAAACCCATTAAACTAAACCTGTCGATTTTATTTTCAGAAAGGAACTTGTTAAGTATTTCTTTCCAATAATCTTTTGTGAGGGGTTCACCACCATGCGGCCATTGACTTTGGCCATGAAAAAACAAATCGAAGGCGATTAACGTAAAATGATCACCAACCTCTTGAGTAAATAAATTAAATACAGAATGATCCTGCCCAAATCCATGAAAGGCAAGCAGAAAATGCTGGCCACTGCCAGCCTGGCGATAGCTTAACCGTGTGCCTTTGTGTTCGAAATATTTGTACTTGATCGCCATGCTAGCTTCTGTAAAGATGACAAACAGGAACAAAATGACCGCATCATTGGGATGAAGGATCGAATCAAATTGTTAATTCAGCAAACTTTCTATCCTAATAAAACATTCAGACCTTACAATAAATCCTTTATTTTCCCCGACTATCCCTGAGAAGCGCAGGAAATGGAAACCAGGGCGATAGAATTGACCATGCAACAAATAAAGCAGAACACATTCCTGAAGGAAAAGGACAAGCTGTTGGGGTTTATCAGGGGAAGGGTGTCATCAGTGGAAGAGGCCGAGGATATACTTCAGGATGTGTTCTATCAATTTGTTGCAGGCTTTGAAACCATCGAATCTTTAGACAGGGTCACTTCCTGGCTATACGCTGTGGCTCGAAACAAGATTATTGACCGATACAGAAGAGATGCATCCCGCCCGGTAAGAACAGACTTTGGTTTCTCTGCTTCCTCTGATGAAGATGGACCGTTGACTTTGCAGGAGATTTTACCCGATCTGGATAGTTCGCCAGAGTCACTACTGTTGAAGGAGGCAATCTGGGATGAGATAACCGAGGCGCTTGCCGAACTTCCCCGGGAACAGAGACAAATTTTTATTCTGAATGAAATCGAAGGAAGAAGCTTTCGGGAACTGGCGGAAGAGGAGGGTGTATCTATCAATACTTTGCTTTCAAGAAAGCGATACGCGATTCTGAGCTTGCGCAAACGATTACAGCGCTTCTACGATGACGTAATGAATGAATGAAATAGTAATAGAAAAAATTAAAATATTGAAGCTATGCAAAGAGGAAGTTGGGTTTTAAAAATAGTGCTTTTTAGTGCCTTGATGGTTGGATTAGTTGGACTGGTCGGACTAATAACCAAATTGTTATGGAATTTGCTTGTGCCGGTGATTTTTGCCGGACCCGCTATATCGTTCTGGCAAGCGCTTGGATTACTTTTGTTATCGAAAATACTTTTATGGCCACTGGGTGGACGTCATTGCGGGCATCGAAGCGGGTATTGGAAACCTTACTGGAAAGAAAAGTGGAATAAGATGACCGATGAAGAGAAGCTGCAATTCCGTCAGAAGATGAAAGAAAAATGTAGTTGGGTCAGGCCGGCTTCGGAGCCTAAAGCTCCTGGTTATGAGTAACAGTTAGCCCTTCACAATTATTTCATCGTTTTATCTAAACCTTACCCGAAAAGCTCCGTTAGAAGACATGAAAAACATAGGAAACTTTAAACTTATCCAAAGTTTCCATAGTTTTGCACCCGTTATGGAAGCAACAGACACAAAATCAAAAATTTTAAAGGGGGCAGAGGAGCTTTTTGTCCGTTACGGGATCAGAAGCGTATCCATGGATAACATTTCCAACTACCTGGGCGTCTCTAAGAAAACCTTGTACCAATTTTTTAAGGATAAGGATGAAATGGTATTATCGGTCACGGAAGCACATATCCATCGCGATATGGCTGAGTTGGAACAGATAGCCGAGGGTTCAAAAAATGCTATTGAGGAAATGATCAAGTTATCGGCTTGTCTGCGAGAAAATTTTAAGGACATGAACCCTTCCTTGCTTTTTGATTTGCAGAAGTATCATCATGCCGCCTGGGACGTTTGGCTGAAATACAAGAATGATTTCATCCGTAATCAAATTGTACGATCCATTGAATTGGGAAAAAAAGAAGGGTACTTCCGCATGGAGGTAAATACCCATGTGTTGGCAACGGTGCGGCTGGAAACCATTCAATTTGCCTTTGATCCGGTGCTGTTTCCAAAAGATAAAACGGAATTGATTGAAATACAGATGCAGATTTTTGAACACTTTATTTACGGCCTCTTTACCGATAAGGGTAAAAAGCTTTATGAAAAATACAAACAGAAGCAGACAAGTAAAGAAAATTTAACCATTCCTCTATGAAATATCCATCCGCAACGCAGGCTCACGCAGGTGCCAATAACGTAGGGATGTCCCAGCCTGCGGCAGGCAGGCATCTGACCCTAACCAAAATTAATAAACCGATGAAAAAAATATTTCTATTTTTTTTCTTTTTCATGATTGGGTTAGCGCTTCATGCACAGCAGGCTCCGGCTACTGCTCCGACAACCATGTCACTGCAAGAGTGTGTTGATTTTGCCTTAACCAATAATCAAACTATCAAGAACGCAGATTTGAGTTTGGATATATCACGTTATCGGGTAGGGGAAATATTGGCTGATGGGCTACCACAAATTTCTGCTTCAGCAGATTTAGGTTATAATTTCAAGGTTCCCACTTCATTTATTCCTGCCGATTTTTTTGGAGGTGAGCCTGGAACATTTGCACCTGTTCAGTTTTCTCCGGCCTACAATGGATCTGCCGGAATAGATTTAAGCCAAATGATTTTTGATGGTTCTTATTTTGTTGGACTGAAAGCTTCAAGGACCTACACAGAGCTATCCAGAAAAGATAAAATAAAATCAGAAATAGATGTGATTGAATCCGTTTCGAAAGCATATTATCTGACATTGGTCAATCACGATCAACTGGAATTAACAGAAAAAACTTATGGCAGATTGGATTCACTACTTCGTGACACACAAGGTATGAAGGATGCTGGATTTGCTGAACAGATTGATGTGGACCGTATTAAAGTGCAATACAATAACTCAAAAGTTGAAAGAGATAATTACAACAGGACACTTGAACTAAGTTACGCTTTGTTGAAATTCCAAATGGGCATGGCTATAAATACACCATTGACTTTAAAAGATCGTATTGCTGATATCGAATTCAACGTAATGGAAGAAAATTTTGGAAGTGATTTTGATTATGCCGACCGGATTGAGTTTTCTCAATTACAAACTAATCTTGACTTAGTAAATCTGGATATTAAAAACACGCAGGTTAAATACCTGCCAAAGATTGACCTTTATGGGAGATATGGTGCTAGTACAGGAGCGGGTTCAATAGGTGACCTTACCAGCTTTGGTCAAAATTGGTTTGGCCTGGGTGTGGTTGGCCTGAGACTTAACGTGCCCATTTTTGACGGACTGAGAAAGAGCCGAATGATACAGCAGAAAAGGCTTCAGGCACAGCAGATCGAATACAGCAAAGATCAGCTTCAAGGTAATATTGACGTACAAATTCAGCAAGCCAAGACAACACTCCAGAGAGGCGTAGATAATATGGTTGCCCAAAAGGAAAATATGGAGCTGGCTGAAAATGTTTACAGAGTAGCCAAAATTAAGTACGAAGCAGGAGTAGGGTCAAACATTGAGGTTATCAATGCAGATGCTTCGTTCAAGGAGGCACAGACCAATTATTATAACTCAGTTTATGGTGCACTCGTAGCCAAAGTTGATCTGGAAAAAGCTTATGGAAAATTAAAAGATAATAAATGAAATACCCCCTATACATGAAGACTGCATATTTATACCCGATTATTATTTTGATTGCTGCGGCATGTGGTGAATCAAAGGAGAATAAGAGCCTGGAAGCAAAAAAAGCTGACCTCGAGAAAGCGCGCGAGCAATTTCAGGAGCTGAAAATGAAAATTGTAAACCTTGAAACTGAGATCAGTGAATTGGATCCTGAATTTGCCAGACAAAACAATAAAGCCATTCTTGTTTCAACTTTTATCGCTGCTAAAAAACCATTTGAGCATAAAGTAGAAGTACGTGGGGCGGTAGAGTCGAGGCGTAATGTGATGCTGAGTGCACAGACAGCCGGTGAGGTCAAACGCATTCTTGTTCGCGAAGGCCAACGTGTAGCTGCAGGTCAAACGCTGGTGGAAATAGAAGCGGATGTGATTCGCAGAACTATAGGTGAGCTAAAAACATCTCTGGAACTTGCGACTACAGTTTATGAAAAACAATCAAAACTGTGGGAACAGAAGATTGGAACAGAAATGCAATACCTGCAGGCAAAAAACAATAAGGAATCCCTGGAAGGTAAATTGTCAACCGCTTATGCGCAGTTGAATCTGGCTGTGGTGAAAGCACCATTTGCCGGAACTATCGATCAGTTGCCAGCAAGAGAAGGGGAGATGGCAGCACCCGGTGTACCCCTTGTACGCATCGTAAGTACCGATGAAATGTATTTGAGAGCGGATGTTTCCGAGCGATTTATAGGAAGGTTTAAAGCAGGCGATAAAGTTGATGTACTTTTCCCTTTATTGAATAAGACACTCTCTACGCAAATTGCTTCGGTTGGCCAGGTAATCAACGTTGAGAACAGAACATTTGAAGTTGAGGTAAAGCTTCCTAAAGTGGATTTTACTCTTAAGCCCAACCAGGTGGTAGTTCTTCAATTGCGTGACTACGTAAATGAAGCTGCTCTCGCTGTCCCTACCCGATTGATTCAAAAAGATGAAGACGGGCAATACATCTACGTTGTAGAGACCAGAGAGAGCGGTACTATAGCGAGAAAGCTTCACGTAGTTGCTGGCATTTCATTCGAGAAGGAAACAGAAATAGCAGAAGGTCTGAAAGGAAACGAACAAATAGTGGATCAGGGCTTCCGCGAGCTTACAGAAGGTGTGGAAGTGATGGTGGCTAACACGGAGGCAGCCCCTGAAAAAGTTGCAAAAAAGTAAACTGACAATCCCCTACAATAAATTTTATGAGTGATAAAAATAAAGAATTGAAAATCGATAAGGAGTTTAAACTCGCAACCTTAGCGATTAACAACCGAACTACGGTAGGGTTTTTAGCATTCCTTATTGCGGTGATGGGTATACTTACCTACATCAATCTGCCGAAGGATAGCTATCCGGAAATCAAACAGCCTGTAGTTTATATTGGAACTCCCTATCCGGGAAACTCTCCTATTGATATGGAGAATCTGGTAACGCGAGAGATAGAGAAAGAGCTGAATACAATTTCTGAAGTTGATAATATTAAATCTACTTCTGTACAGGATTACTCTACCATCATTGTTGAATTCAATACAGACACTCAGGTAGAGGATGCATTAATAAAGGTAAAGGATGCTGTGGATCGGGCAAAGCCTGAACTTCCAGACGACTTACCCAGCGATCCAAATGTGTTCGAACTAAATTTCTCTGAGTTTCCCATTATGAATATCAACCTGGCCGGTAACTATTCATTGGAACAGTTGAAATACTATGCAGAGTATCTTGAAGATGAAATCGAAGGAATTACTGAGATTTCAAAAGTAGAGATCAGGGGAGTGGATGATAAAGAGGTTAAGATAAAAGTTGATCCATATCTGCTAGAAGCCCGCATGCTTAATTTTAGTGATATCGAAACAGCAATCCAATCGGAAAACGTAACCCTATCCGGTGGCAATATTTTGGATGATGGAATTCGGAGAACATTGCGGGTGGTAGGAGAATTTTCTGACCCCAGACAAATTGAAGACATTGTGATTAAACATGAAAAGGGAAACATCGTGTATCTGCGCGATGTGGCTTCTGTAGAATTTAATTACATCGACAAAACCAGCTATGCACGGTTAGAAAAGAAACCCGTAGTCATGGTAGACGTGATCAAACGAAGTGGTCAAAATTTGTTGAATGCAACGGACAAAGTAAATGTAGTATTGGCCAAAGCGAAATCTGAAGTTTTTCCTACTGATCTGGAAGTGAGTATCACCAACGATCAATCGTCTTTCACTAAGGAAATGGTAAGTAGTCTCGAAAATAATATCATATCAGGCGTGATTGTGGTGGTTAGTGTGTTAATGTTGTTTTTGGGAACACGTAATGCCTTGTTTGTTGGTATTGCGATTCCACTATCTATGTTGTTATCATTTCTGGTTTTAGGCGCTTTGGGTTATACCATCAACATGATGGTGTTGTTTGGAATGATCATGGCGTTGGGTATGCTCGTTGACAACGGAATTGTAGTGGTGGAGAATGTGTACCGTCTTTATGAAGAGGGTTATGGATTACTTGCTGCAGCTAAACTTGGCGTGGGAGAAATAGCATGGCCTATTATAGCTTCAACAGCAACAACGTTAGCGGCATTTTTACCTTTGGCCATGTGGCCGGGTATCATGGGAGAATTCATGAAGTATCTACCCATTACCCTGATCGTGGTGCTCAGTTCCTCCTTGTTTGTGGGGCTGGTAATCATTCCTGTGATTGCCTCACTTTCAATGAAGCATGAGGGCGATTCAGCTATCAATAAAAAAAGGATGTGGATACGGGTTGCAATTTATATAGGGTTAGGTGCATTGGTTTTATTGCTTCAAGTATACTGGTTGGGTAATATGCTCATTGCCTTGGCATTGCTTACCTTATTGAATGTTTACTTTTTTGTTCCGCTATCTCATAAGTTTCAGACCGTATCGCTTCCACGCATGGAGGCAAGATATTCCAGGCTGGTAAGTTTTGCCTTGAGGGGAAGAAATCCACGCTGGTTCTTTGGAGGCGCTGTGTTCACACTCATTTTGTCATTTATGTTGATGGGTATATTCCCAACCAAGGTTATTTATTTCCCTGTCAACGTACCCAAATACATCAACGTGTTCATTGAATTTCCTGTAGGTACGGATATTGAAGAGACAAACAGGTTTGCCGAAATGATCGAAGACAAGGTGATCGAATTGGTAAAACCTTATGATAACATTGTTGAATCTGTTATTGGGAATGTGGGGCAAGGTACTGGCGATCCAAATGATCCCTCCAATATTGGTCAGGCGGATACGCCCAATAAGGCTCGTATTACCGTCAACTTTGTTGATTTTAAATACCGAAATGGTATCAATACGGAAGATATTTTAAATGAAGTTCGCGAAGGAATCAAAGGATATCCAGGGGTTACCGTGACGGTCGATAAAAATGCGGATGGACCGCCCACAGGAAAACCCATTCAGATTGAGTTGGCGGGAGATGACTACCTGACGTTGACCAAAGTGGCAGAGGAAATGAGAAAATCGATCAATGAATCAGGTATTCCGGGTATTGAAAAACTAAAAACAGACCTGGAAACCGGCAAGCCTGAATTGATTGTTGGTATTGACCGTGAGAAAGCAAGACGATTTGGCTTGTCAACCTATTCGGTTGCCAATGAAGTTCGTACCTCGCTCTTTGGAAAAGAAGTGTCAAAATATAAACAGGGAGAAGACGATTATAAGATTCAATTGAGACTCGATGATAAGTACAGGTACGACATCGATGCATTGATGAATAAAAGTATCACCTTCCGTGATCAGGCAAGTGGTAAAATTGCGCAGGTGCCTATTTCATCGGTAGCACAAGCAGAGCTTACATCAACATACGGTTCTGTTAAACGCAAAGACCTGAAACGAATGATCACCATCTCATCGAATGTGCTGAGCGGATACAATGCCACGCAGATCAACGATCAGATCAAAGTATTGCTTGCTGATTTTAAAATGCCTCCGGGTTATTCTTTCAAATTTGGAGGTGAGCAGGAAAAGCAGGCAGAGGAGTTTAGTTTCCTGGGTCGCGCATTATTGCTGGCCGTGTTCCTGATTTTCCTCATCATCGTAGCACAGTTCAATAAGATAACGGCACCATTAATTATTATGACTTCGGTTGTATTCAGTACCATCGGGGTATTTTTAGGACTGCTTATTTTCCGAATGGATTTTGTGGTGATTATGACAATGATCGGTATTATATCGCTGGCTGGTGTGGTGGTGAACAATGCCATCGTTTTGATCGACTTTATTGAATTGAAGAAAACACGCATGAAAGAGGAGATGGGTGTGGAAAAGCTGCCTTTAGATTTAGTGGTTACCGCCATCATCGAGGCTGGTAAAACGCGTTTGAGACCTGTACTTCTTACCGCTATTACTACCGTACTTGGATTGATTCCACTGGCTGTTGGTATTAATATTGACTTCGTCAAGTTTTTCCGAACCTATGATGCAGACTTTTATATCGGTGGAGATAGCGTAATGTTCTGGGGACCTTTGTCCTGGACCATTATCCACGGGCTGACGTTCGCCACTTTCTTAACGTTGGTTGTAGTGCCGGTGATGTACCTGTTGGTCGAAAAACTAAACCGCAGGCTCGGGATAGGTTAAAAGCCAAGGAATGAAAACCATTAAGGCCGCATTCTTGTTTAGCGGGAGTGCGGTTTTTATTTGAATAATGATATTGCAGCGACTGACTATGGTATTTGTCTTCATATTGCTTTTTCTGGCTATTGACTACTATGTTTTTCAAGCCGTAGTGCTGGTGAGCAAAAATTGGGCTGTGGGCTGGAAAAGTGGTTTCCGATTGATTTTTTGGTTTCCCACTTTATTAGGCATTGCAGCATTACTCTGGTGGACATTTGCAAATCCCTATGGTGTAAGTCCTAACATCCGGAATTGGATTATCACCGGGGTAGTGACTGTGTATTTTTCTAAAATCTTTGCTGTGTTGTTTCTCTTTGTAGAAGATATTCAACGGGGCATTCGTTACGGAGTTTCTTTATTTAATAGCGGAAAACCCCCAGGCCTGCCGGGCACACCAATACTCAGATCGGAATTTTTATCACAGGCCGCTTTGGTTGCAGCTACCATACCGTTTGGCGCCTTTACGTATGGCATTATTTCAGGAGCGCACGACTACCGGATCAAACGGTTGACAATTACTTTACCAAACCTCCCCAAATCATTTGATGGTATCAGGATAGCGCAGGTCTCCGATATTCATTCCGGAAGTTTTTTTAACAAGTCAGCGGTTCGTGGTGGTGTGGAAATGTTGATGAAGGAAAAACCCGATGTTATTTTTTTTACAGGTGATCTTGTCAACAACAAGAGCGAAGAGGTAAAAGATTATTTCGATGTTTTCAACAAAATGAAAGCGCCTCTGGGTGTGTACTCGGTAACGGGAAATCATGATTATGGGGATTATTATAGTTGGGCAAGTGCAGATGCCAAAGCACAGAATTTTCAGGATTTGATTGCGGCTCATCGTGAATTAGGATTTGATCTGTTGATGAATGAAAACCGGTGGATTGAGCAGGGCGGAGATAAAATAGCCATTATCGGAAATGAAAATTGGGGAGCAGGCAGGTTTTCAAAATATGGAAAGCTGGATAGAGCTTACAGAGGTACTGAAGATGCTGCTGTAAAATTACTGCTTAGTCACGACCCAAGTCACTGGGATGCGCAAGTGAGGCAGGAATATAAAGACATTGATGTGATGTTTGCAGGTCACACCCATGGTTTTCAATTTGGGGTTGAGATTGGGGATTTTAAATGGAGCCCCTCGCAATATATCTACAAACAGTGGGCTGGTCTTTACAAACAAGACAATCAGTACATCTATGTTAACCGTGGATTTGGCTTTATCGGATATCCCGGACGCGTAGGAATTCCCCCTGAGATTACTGTTGTAACATTAAAACAAGCCTGATTTTTCATTCCTCTGCTCTTAAATAGAAGTTTCTACTCCATCACGGGTAAATTTCCGGACATTGGTGTAGAAAATACCTCTTTATTTTAGTAAATTATTCGCAGAAGAAAACCCTTTTGAGGTTTTCCATAACGGTAAAATACTAAACTATGAAAAGAGGCAAATCCCCTGCTCACCCCTTTTGGGTTACCCTGTGTATTCTATTTCTTTTCTCACAAGCAGTTTCCGCTCAAATTTCAGGCATAGTAACCGACAGTCGAACAGGCAAGCCTATAGAATCAGTAGAGGTATTCCTGGACCAGTGTTCAAAGTCTGCAACCACCGACTCTGAGGGTCATTTTAACCTTGGCGGAACGGTAACGGGATTTGTTACCCTGGTATTATATAAGAAAGACTACGAGCTTTTTCGCTCACCCATGCGTGTACAATTGGGCAGGGCCTACACACTTAATTTGTCATTAACCCCAGATCGAAAAAAGGACAATGCGCCTGTTCAAATTACGATGTCCGACCATATTGATATCGGCTATAAGGTTTATACCTATGAAGATCAGAGACTGAGCCAAAAGAAGTTCATAAGATATGAACCATCCCTGGATGCGAACCTGAACCAACAGGTAGCATGGGAAAAGAAGAGAGGAGAGTTGTACGATGGATCACTACGTCATTGGCTCACATCGATGGTGAATGGAACCACCTCAAGTGAAGGTTTTGAAATAACTCAGATTCAAAATACAATCATACCGGAAACACTGATCAAAGAGACATCCGTACCAGGATATTTCAGGATAAATCTCAATCAGCCAGTTGAGATTAAATACAAAGGAAACCAGAGTGAATTGACAGCAAGCGATGCACTGGATGTGAGCGAGCTTGGATTTCTGCTCAATGAAGATGTGTTAAGGATAACAGGTCCTATGAGCAGCAGGAGATTACCGTTGGACTATTTTCCATTGGAAGAAGATGTGGAAGAAGCCTACACACGAATGATCAAAAGCTATTATGAAAAAGTGTACGTACAAACAGACAAACCATACTATTACCAGGGCGAGCCAGTGTGGCTCAAAGCATACATAAATTATTACAATGTGGAAATGAAAGATTCCCTGAGCAGGGTATTGTATGTGGAGTTGATCTCACCAAAACAGGAGATCGTGATGGAGAAGATATTGAAGATAGAAAACGGAATAGCACAAGGAGATTTTATATTGCCCGACACGGTGAGGCGTGGCGACTACTTTTTGCGGGCCTACACCAATCTTCAGCGAAATTTTGGTGATGATAAACTCTATGTCAAACACATCCCCATATTAGGCATCACCGAAAAGGTTGATGCATCACAAGGAAATTGGGAAGCAGAGCAGAATGATCGGGTAAAAATTACTGCAGATAAAGAAAGCTACACCACCCGTGAAAGAATTACGCTGACAGTTTTAGTGAATGATGAAGAAGGCAATCCGGTGGCAGCCAATCTGGCTATGTCGGTAACGGATGCAACGCAGGTAGTACCGATTAGGATACCTACGATAGAAAATTCATTCAACATTGATGAAGAGGATATTGAAATACCTCAAATGCTGAAGTATCAACCAGAGTATGGAATTTCATTGCGAGGTATTTACTTGAATGAACAAGGCAAGCCTGCCAAGACCCAATTAAACCTGGTACAATGGCAATCGAGCAACGTAGCCCTGGTAGAAACAGAAGAGGACGGAAGATTTGAAGTAAGCGGATTTGATTTTTACGATAGTGCGAGGATATTTTATAATGGAAATGGAGACAAAGTAGAAAAAGGCAAATTAATACTGGAAAAAGGGAATAAACCATCGATTGGCTACTACACAAAGATGGTAGGTTCTCTGGAATTACTGATGACTGAATCACAACAACGAATTTTGTCAGAATATGAGGTTCCA
>CAYTBO010000040.1:0-27038 GCA_964436055.1 uncultured Ohtaekwangia sp. | reverse complement strand
GGATCGGGTGGTGCATCATAATTTATCACTAAGTCAATTCCTTCCACATCAATACCTCGGGAGAGAATATCCGTGCCAATTATAGTGGATATTTTCTTGCCCTTGAACTCCCGCATGATGTGTTCTCTTTCTTGTTGTTCCAGATCGGAGTGAAACGCTCTTACCGCGATACCGTGTCGCTTTAGCAGTGACTCAAGTTTCTTTACACTGTCTTTGGTAGATGCAAAAATAAGGATGCTGGAATAATGCTCGAGTTGAAGCAAATAAGATAGCACTTCTACCTTTTGGGAATCATAAAGCATGTAGGCTTTTTGTAAGATTCCTTCAGCCGGTTTTGAAATGGAAATGGCAATTTGTTCCGGGTTCTGCAAAATCTTATTAGCCAGCGTGCGTATGCGAGGCGGCATGGTTGCTGAAAACAACAACGTCTGTCTTTTAGCCGGAAGGTGACTTACAATCTTGATGAGGTCTTCATAAAAACCCATGTCCAGCATTCGATCGGCTTCATCAAGAACCAAATGTTCCAAATGATCAAATTTGATAACCCCGGAAGCAAGGTGCGCGATCAGCCGGCCCGGTGTGGCAATAATTATATCGGCTCCCGATTCAAGCGCTTTACGTTGTTGGTCCCAAATATTCCCATCTCCACCTCCGTATACGGATATGGAACTTACTCCCACAAAATATCCAAAGCCTTCAACTTGTTGATCAATTTGCAGGGCCAGCTCACGGGTTGGCACCAGCACCAGTGTATTGATTTGATGATTCTGTTTTCTGGAAATTTTATCCAGAATTGGCAGAAGATAAGCAGCGGTTTTTCCTGTTCCTGTTTGTGCCGAAGCTATTATATCCCGGGACCCGAGTATGGCAGGGATAGCTTGCTCCTGAACCGGAGTAGGCTTGGTAAAACCCATGGCTTTTAGTCCTTCCAATAAGGTCGGACTCAATTTAAAATCTTCGAACGTCACTTAATTTATTTGTTGGAAAATCTAAAAAAAATGTAAAATGGATATCAAAAAAAAGCCCCCCGAAAACTCGGAGGGCTTGATATGCACTCATAAGATTGTTAATCCAATAATCGTACATTCACGGCATTCAAGCCTTTTTTACCTTCTTTCAACTCGAAAGTAATTTTGTCATTCTCACGTACCTCGTCAATAAGACCTGTAACGTGTACGAAGTACTCCTGCTCTGACTCTTCCTCCCTCACAAAACCAAATCCTTTGGTTTGGTTAAAAAACTTTACTGTTCCTTGTTTCATTATTAAAAATTGATTGTTAAATAATTGCGCAAGGTAAGCAGAATAATTCAAATCCATCGATTTTTACAACTATGAATATTTTAAGCCTGTCAGGCCGCCTTATTTACTACATCCATATTGAGTTCGCGGTGTTTTGCTATCTGGATTATATTCAGTTTGTTAAGCAATCGAATGACCTGGTAGGTAGGATCAATTTCATGCCAACGTATACCTCCAAAATTAGCCCTTGACCCATATTTATGATGATTGTTGTGATAACTTTCACCCATCATTAGAAAATCCACAGGCAAAAAATTGCGGGAAGTATCACCCACTTCAAAGTTGCGATAACCGTATTTATGAGCAAACCAATTGATAATAGCTCCATGAATTGGACTGAATAAGAACTGAAGCGGAAGCAACAGCCACAACCACCAGAATTCAGCAAACTGCCAGTAAACTCCTACGTAGAGAATACCCCAAAACAATCGTGATGGCCAGGATCTGGCTACTTTGTCAAATGCATCCCATTTAGGTACTCCTTCAGTAAATCGTTTATCAGGCACTAATTTTCCATTGGCAATATCCGAATAGATGGTTTTGGTCTTCCACATCATTTTCCAGATACTTTCATCGTATTTAGGGGAATGAGGGTCATTTTCAGTGTCGGCATAGGCATGGTGCATACGGTGCATAACACCATAACCAAAAGGACTTAGGTAATTTGATCCCTGAAAGATCCAGGTAAGGACAAAAAATACCTTTTCAGTAAACTTATTCATCGTAAATGCCTTGTGCGATGCATAGCGATGTAAGAAGAACGTTTGAAAAAATAGCGATAGATACCAGTGCGCTATAAAAAATAAAAGAATGATCTTCATTGCAGTTAAGATTTACGTTATACAAGGCGGTTTAGTACCCTGCTGGAATGAAGACAATTGGGAATTGAATTTGTGACAGAAATGGTTAAAAAATTTATAAATCAGGATGAGACCACATTCAGCTCGCCTTTTAGTGTCTTGATAAAATCACCCGGAACACCCATTTCACAGGCCTTTTTGAAGGTTTCTATCCATTGAGAGCTGATAGACCAATCAACATTCAATTTGCTGGCTTCAGAATCCAGTTTCTTCTTTGCCCGGCTAAAAAGCTGACGGCAGTGATCTTTTTTCTTGTCCAATACCTCCTGCAAAGCTTCATAATCAAAGTTGAAAACTTCCCTCAGCAGGAAAACGGCGCGCTCAAGCGGTTCCAGTTTATGATGAATTACGTTGAGGGCAGCGTGAACATCTACATTAATATCTATATGACTGAAATCCAGCTCTTTAAAGCGGTTTAGTAAATCTGAAAATTTAACATTTTCCAAGTACTCTTCTTTCTTTCTTTTCAACGCTTCGAGATGATTAATACAGTTGTTTGTAACTGATTTAACCAGGTACGCCTTCACATTAAGAATATCCCCCGTCTCCATGGACAACCATTTCAGGTAGGTATCCTGTACTATATCCTCTGCATCAGCTTTACTCCTGAGGATTCGCATGGCAATGCTTTGAAGCAGAGACTGGTACTGGGCTATGGTTTGAGCTTGTTTCAACAGTTATTAAATCTTACAAAAGTACGTCATATAATATTAAGACACCAATTTGCAGGAAATTGTTCTGATTTATCATCTTTTAACCTATTATCCCTATAACACTTCCAGTTTATGGCGCATCACATTATATTGTTTGTCTGATTATCATACTCCCTAATATCTCATAAACAACATCATCATGAAGAACTCAATTCTGATTCTACTCGCTTTAGTTGCCTTCGATATGCTTTGGGCACAGCAAACCCAAAAACCGGTACTCCATGGAAAACATTGGATGGCCATTACCGGAAAACCATTGGCTGCCACTGCAGGTGCAATGACATTTCAAAAAGGTGGAAATGCGGTAGATGCGGCATGTGCTATGCTGGCCGCAACGGCTACTATGTGGGATGTATTGAGTTGGGGAGGTGAGACACAAGCGTTGATTTATAATCCAAATACTAAAAAAGTTATAGCAATCAACGCGTTGGGTGTAGCCCCCACAGGAGCTACGGCAGATTTCTTCAAGGAAAAGGGAATGAAATACCCTCCACAATTTGGTCCCCTGGCCGCTGTGACACCGGGTACACCCGGTGGACTCCTGACCATGCTGGCAGAATATGGCACGATGAGTCTCAAGGATGTGCTGGCTCCGGCCATGCAACTGGCAGCGGGTTATCCGATTGAAGCACAAACAGTCAATAATATCGAACGCGGCAAGGATCGCATTAAAGAATGGCCTTATTCAAAGAAGGTTTTTCTTCCCCACCTGGGAGAGGAACGAGAAGCACCCGAAGCGGGTGAAATTTTTGTGCAACAGGATTTGCTGAACACCTTAACTAAATTAGTGGAAGCCGAACAGCAAGCGCTGAAGAAAAAGAAAACGAGAAAGGAAGCCATTTACGCTGCCTACGAAAGATTCTACAAAGGCGACATTGCTAAGGAAATTGTGAGGGGTGCACGCGAACAAGGAGGTTTGTTTACTGAAGCTGACCTGGCCAACTGGAAAGTGAAAATAGAAGAGCCCATGATGACCACTTATAAAGGAATTGAAGTGTATAAGTTACAGCAATGGACACAGGGCCCCGTGATGTTGCAGACGTTGAACATCCTGGAGAATTTTGACTTGAAAAGCATGGGCTACAACACCAGTCGCTACATCCACACATTATATCAGGCCATGAATCTGGCCTTTGCCGACAGGGATTTCTATTATGGCGATCCTGCCTTTGCCCCGGAAGAGCCCATGGAGGGATTGCTATCGAAGGCATATGCCAAAGAGCGCATGAAATTGATCAACCCTGACAAGAATGAGCCAAACATTGGCCCTGGCGACCCCTACCCTTTTGAGGGTAAGAAAAATCCATACCTGGATCTGCTCAAAGACTGGGGAAAAAGTCAGGCTTCACTGTTTAATTCCAGTATAGCTCCTGTATTGGAAGAGCAGTACATAAGAGACTTTACGGCAGGCACCACATCGGTGGAAACCGCTGATGCGGCAGGATGGGTAGTGTCTATTACGCCCAGCGGCGGATGGGTTCCAGCCTGTATTGCCGGCAATACGGGTGTTGGTATGAGTCAACGCATGCAATCTTTTGTGCTGGATCCCAAAGAAAACCCCTTTAATGTAGTGGAGCCGGGAAAGCGTCCACGCGTTACCCTCACGCCCAGCATGGCATTGAAAGATGGTAAACCTTTCCTTTCTTTTGCCAAACAAGCCGGAGATGAGCAAGATCAAAACCTGATTCAATTCTTTCTGAATGTGGTTGAGTTTGGTATGAACGTGCAGGAATCGGCTGAAGCCGCCAATTTCAAGACTTATCAAATGTATTCCAGTTTTGGCGATCACGAACGCAAACCGGGAGCCTTGACCTTAAATGCTCAAATGCCTACGTGGGTAAGAAAAGAACTGAAAGAGATGGGGTACACCTTATCGTATGAAGACCGCACTTCGGGTCCGATAAACGCTATTTTCTTTGACTGGAAACATGGCACCTTCTGGGGTGGATCAAGCAACCATGGAGAGGATTATGGAATAGGATGGTAGGTGCGGGATACTGGATGCTGGATAATTAAAACTTGAAACCTGATAACAGTGACCTGTCCTTTAAGAGTTTTATTAAAGAATCTCCGCTTGCAGTTTTTCTTCCACAACTTTTCCATTTTGCAAAGACACAAAGTAGCAGTTGTACTCTGCCCCAAGTGATACAACCCTGAAAGGTTTTCCATTTTTGAAAATAATTCCGGAGAAATCATCCATGGCATAACCATCTTTAAAAATTCCGTTTTCAATGTTCTTATGATATAGCGGTTGTCTGTACTCTTCACTATGATAATGCGGGCTATGACTGAATGGCAAGAAACCAAGGCCCTCTACTACACTCAACTCTTTGGGGCGCGAATCGGTGGTACCGTTGACAAACCAGCACAGGGAGCCAGCACTCCCACCCGATAAAACAATTCCCCTTTCAAGTGCTTTCCTAAGTACCCCGTCAATTCCCTGCGCTTTCCAAATGGCCATCATGTTTAAAGTGTTCCCACCTCCCACCATAATAGCATCCATACTCAACAAAACTTCTTCAAAAGATTCTTTCATGTTGTAAGAACTGATCCACACTTTTTGAACATGGGGTTCTACTGAAAGATCGCTGACAAGCTCATACCACCTGATAATACCTTGTTCACTATCACCCGATGCGGTGGGCAAATAACATATTCTGGGTTTCTCCTTGCCTGTTAGTTTGATGATTTCTTTAACGAATAGCTTATTGAGCCCTCCACCAAATGGAAAAATAATCTGATCCTGTGCATTTGACTGTGAAATCATCATTGCTATAAATATTACAAGAAGAAATGGTCTCATTGATTTAAGTCTGATTTGAAAATACTATGGTGTTAATGTAAAATGTTTATTCAACTTTATAATATCTCCCGGTCTTCCGAAGATATAAAGTACATCATCCTGCATAATTACTTCGTCAGGGGTGACTTCAGTAATATATTTTTTGTCGCGCTTAATAGCCAGAACCGTGATACCAAAACTGCCACGGATATCAGATTCCTGAATGGTTTTTCCCACAATTTTATTTCTTCCCTGTTCAATAGGAAGTGCCGCAATCTCCATGTCAGGTATGTGAAGGTTAGATTCCGCCAGCCCATTTTCCATAGTAGGAACATTGCGTAAAATCTCATAGTTGAATGAGCGGATTTCATTCACAAAACCCTGAATCTCTCCATTAGGAACCAGGTACTTTTTCAGTACCCGCGTAAAAATCTCAATGGATGTTTCAAACTCTTCAGGAATAACAACATTGGCTCCGAATTTGATAATATCCTCTACTTCCCGCACATAACGTGTACGTACAATAATATAAGCCCTTTCTGTATAAGTTCTGATCGATCTCACAATCTGACGTGTAGCTTCATGTGCAGAGATGGCAACTACGACAACGCGCGCTTCCTGCACGTGTACATGTTTAAGAATCACATCGTCTGTTGCATCGCCAAAAACCACAGGATCACCTTTTGCTTTTGCTTTTTGAATTGATGCCGGATCCAATTCAATAACGACATAAGGAATTTTTGCCTTTCGGGCGGCCATAGCCACATTCTCACCATTGATTCCATAGCCCACAATAACCAGGTGATCATGCAGTGCTTTCTCATCCTTCTTGCTGGCTTCTGCTCTATTCTTCGTAATTGCTTTCAACCTCACCTTCACCTGCGCGGGAAGTGGAGCCTGAATTATCCAATTTACAATTTTTGGTGAGTAGCCAATGAGAAAAGGTGTCGCACCCATACTGATAATGGATATGGAAAGGAAATATTGATAAATATCCGCAGAAAGCAGATTGTATTTCATGCCTGCTGTTGAAAGTAAGAAGGCAAATTCTCCCACCTGAAAAAGTGCAAGAGCCGTAAGGAATATCGTTCTTGGTGGATATCCAAGGAGATAAACGGCAATGATAATCACGAGGATTTTCAAGGCTATCACTCCAAAAGTAGCAACAAGAACAAATGAGATGTGTTGAATGAAAAACGAAAAATCCAGGAGCATACCCACGGAGACAAAGAAAAAACTAACAAATATTTCCCGAAAGGGAAGAATATTGGCAGTTGCCTGGTGACTGTACTCCGACTCTGAAATAATAAGGCCCGCAAAAAATGCTCCCAACGCAAGTGATAATCCTACTGAAGATGTAAGCCATGCAGTAGCAAAACATATTCCAACGGTAGTGAGTATAAACAACTCCCTACTTTTGGCGCGAACAACCCATTTGAATAAAGTAGGAACCAGATAACGTGCCAGCAAGATCACCGCTACGACAACACCGATTACTTTCACCCCCAACCATAAAAGGGCCATACCAGGGTTCTCGGTTTGTCCTGCCAAAATTGGCGTAAGTAGCATCATCAATACAACCACAATATCCTGGAAGATAAGTATGGCAACAGATACCCGCCCATGTGGAGCAGTCAACTCACCTTTCTCCTGCAACATTTTAAGTACAATAGCAGTGCTACTCAGCGAAAGGAGAAATCCCATAAAAATGGCGGATTGAATAGTAAGCCCGAGAAAGTATGTGACTAAAGTGACTAGCCCAATGGTACCACCTACCTGAAGAAGTCCTCCTATCAGCACGGTATTGCGGATCGAAGAAAGCCCTTTAAGAGAGAACTCTATACCAATAACAAACAATAGGAAAATAATGCCAATTTCAGAAAGCAATTCTACCTCATGAACTGCTTCAATAAGATTAAGTCCATACGGACCTACGATGATCCCGGTTAGCAAGAATCCTAAAATGGAAGGAAGCTTGAGTTTCTGAAAGAGCAAAATGATCAATACAGATAACCCAAGAATAATTACAATATCCGGTAGAATCGGCAACTCCATATTTTCGACAAGTCTTCACAAATTCAAAAAAAAGACATCTGATTAAATTGACATAATACAAATATATCATTTATTAACACACTTCGGATGCCTTGAAATCGCTTTCAGGTTATCAATCGTTAATTTCAGTAAATTGCAAGCCATACCTTCCCTCGTACTATGCAACTTTCCCTAATGAAAATTACTTTTGCGATTCTAACGCATTTTGCGATTTACTCATGCGTTATTAAACCAGAAGAAAATCGAAATTCATCAGGATTGCAAAAATGGGCTTTCCCCTATTTCGTAAAGGTAGATAGCCTCAACCCAATCCTCTCTCCCTCATCCGAAGCTGAATTCAAAGATCCTATTACAGGTGAAATCTTGAAATGGGAAGAGCGTAATGTCCTCAATCCCACTGCGGTCATACGTCATGATACGGTATATCTTCTATACAGAGCACAGGATATCAATGGAACTTCTCGCATAGGAATGGCTGTAAGTGCGGATGGCCTCCATTTTACAAAAATGCCCGCACCTGTTTTTTATCCCGATAACGACTCCATGAAAATATTTGAATGGAACTATCAGAAAGATTCAGGAAAGCAAGTCAACACCGAAGAATGCTACTTCTGCTACTTCGATGGTGTAGAAGACCCCCGCATTATCGAGCGTGAAGATGGATTGTATATTATGACTTATACATCCTATGATGGCAAGACAGCAAGACTGAGTTTAGCCTCCTCATTAGATTTAAAAACCTGGAAGAAGCATGGGTTGGTAATGCAAGAGGAAAAATATAAAGCCACATGGTCAAAAGCCGGTGCGATTATCACTGAATTGAAATCAAACAAAATTGTTGCTAAAAAGATCAATGGAAAATACTGGATGTATTTTGGTGATACGAATTTGTTTATGGCTACTTCTGATGATCTTATTCATTGGGATGTAGCTGAAAATGAAGAGTCTGGTCTAAGAATTTCAGTTCTGCATCCCCGGTATGGCTACTTCGATAGCAGGCTGGTAGAATCAGGACCTTATGCACTGTCAACCAAACATGGTATTTTGTTAATCTACAACGGCAGCAACGCAGCAAACTATAACGATCCAGACTTACCAAAATTCACTTATGCGGCAGGACAAGCATTGTTTGACAGTCTCGCACCTTATAAGTTAATTGACCGCACCGACACTTACTTTATTCATCCCGATAAGGACTATGAAAAAGTGGGTGAAGTAAATGAAGTTTGTTTTGTGGAAGGTCTTGTCTTCTTTAAGAACCAATGGTTTCTTTATTACGGTACTGCTGATTCTAAAATTGCCGTAGCCGTAAGTGATCATCAACTTTTTTAGCACAATACAATGACCAAAGGTTATCTTAGTTCTTGCTTTCTGTGTGTTCTGTTTCTTCAGGCATCAAGCCAATCCCTCACTTTAAATAAAATTGATGTTGCTGTTGAGTCCTCATTCCGTGGCTTATCGGTTGTAAATGATAAAGTCGCCTGGGTAAGTGGAAGCAATGGACAGGTAGGCATAACAAATGATGGTGGCCTTTCGTGGCAATTCCAACAAGTAGAGGGTTTTGAGAAAATGGATTTCAGAACTTTATACGCTTTTGATGATCAGCGCGCAATCATCGCTAATGCCGGATCACCGGCCCGTATTTTACTTACCGATGACGCTGGTAAATCCTGGAAAATCGTTTACACCAACGAACATAAAGCAGCCTTCTTCGATGGCGTGGATTTCTGGGATGAAATGAATGGAATTATTTATGGTGATCCCATAGATAAAATGCTGTTATTAAAGACAGAAGACGGTGGGCAATCGTGGCGTGAAATCAGTGATGCTCCAAAATTACAGGATGGTGAAGCTTCCTTTGCGGCCAGCGGTACGGGTATTCGCTGCTATGGAGAAAGTGAAGTCGTGATTTCAACAGGCGGAATTGTATCACGACTTTGGATTTCAAAAGATAAAGGTGAATCATGGCAAACACTTAGCCCCCCAATCGTGCAGGGAGAAAATACAACCGGGATATATTCATTTGCTAAGCATGAAAACCTGATAGTGCTTGTAGGTGGCGATTACACAAGGCCTGATCTAGCCACAAAACATAATTTATACTCTATCGACAATGGGATTACCTGGCAAACACCTTCCTCTCCTACACGAGGCTACCGTGAGTGTGTAGAATTTATCGCTCCATCAAAACTGGTCACTGTAGGGCCTTCGGGAATGGATATATCCACAGACAACGGTGCAACATGGCAAGCCGCCTCAGACGAAAAGGGATTTCATGTGGTGCGCAAAGCACGCCATGGTTCGCTAACTATTGCAGCCGGCAACGGAATATTCGCAATCCTAAAGTAGGATAATTTTAAGATTTGTTTAATCCTACTTTGTTATAGTTGAGAAATTAGGCCGAAGATCTGAACTAATGGTGTATTTTAAAAAACCTGAGCAAATGAAAAATATTAACTACATAGGGCATATAGTAACACAGGTTTTCACATAGAAATGCAGGCTGTTTCTATGTGTACTATATGTCTATTGTGGTTCAAATGAATTTAATTTTTGGTTGTGCTGTTTCCCACCATCACATTAGGGTTGTGCGTAACAGGAAAATTAATTGAGTTGGCAATGAAGCAATACGTATGTGCTTCTTCATGCAAAGCAATAGCTTTATTAACCATGGCTTCATCTGCAACGATCACAGCCGGATTTAAAGTAACCTCGTTGAATTTTCCACTCCCATTTTCTAACTCTTCCATAATTCCGGTGGCACGATCAACATAGCTGGTAACAACAATTTTGTTTACGGAACATAAATGGAGATACCACAGCATGTGACAGGAAGAGAGCGCTGAAACAAATAATTCTTCGGGGTTGTATCGTGTATTATCTCCCAAAAAGGAAGGATCCGATGAACCCTGAATTAACTGCTTGTGATCTCCCTGTATGGTGTGATTTCTACTGTAAGTCCTATAATTTGAAGTTCCCGAACCCAGGTTACCGGTCCATTCCATCTTAATTTTATAGTGGTGTAGCTTCATGATTTACTATTGATGAAATAGATCGTAACAACGACTTTCAATTTCTATCAAATGTTTTAAGTGTACACTAATGAAACTGAATAAAGATTAAAAAAAAGATTACGTCTAAAACTATTTTGAATACCTATTTTTTTTTCTTCTCCTGCACTGCTTTTTGAAAATTCAGTTGCCTGAATTTTGCTTTCTCTACTATTTCAAGCCCTCGCTTGATCCGGCTGTCTACATTTTTGACGGAGTTTACATAATGTGACAGGCCTCGTTGTACACCCGGTGTAAAAGTATTCCAAAGTTTCATGGCTTCCGAATCCTGTTCGAAAACGGCCATCAACTCTTCCGGCACATGCACTTTGTCTGGATCAACTAACCAGAATGAAACCTTTACAGGATCACCAGACCCTATTTTGGCTGCTTTTTTCAAGCCGGCACTTACTGCAAGATACCTTGAACCATCTTTTTTATGCTGAATAGCCAGTGCAAACTTCACTTTATTAATCGTGCCTTCAGTTCTAATCCTTCCCTTTACAGGCAACAAATCCACAACCTCATCTGGGACAATAATTATATTTTGAAGCAGCGCGCCATAAACCCTGCTCAACTTTGCTTCAAAGGTGTATATCTTTTTTCTTGTCATTCAAGAGTTCCATTGGTAAGTTATAAAACAAAATTCATTCGTTCTTCACCTGCCTGTGACTCTTATAAAATAATGCTTTGAATGGATTGATATTATTATATATCTTCTGCCATAAACCTAAACTGAATGGAACCAATCTCAAGACGCAACTTCCTTTTCAAGGCAGGAGGAATTGCAGCCATCCCCTACCTTTGGCAGAAGCCCACACTCATATTACACAATGGTAACTTTATCACCGTTGACCCGAAGATGCCCAGGGCACAAGCCGTGGCTATCGCGGGAGACAGAATTTTTGCCGTTGGTACCAATGCTGAGATCAAGGCATTGAGCGGACCGCTCACAAAATCTGTCGATATGGAAGGCAAAACCATTACGCCAGGTTTTATTGATGCACATTGTCATGTCGCTTCTTCAGGAAGAAGGCATCTTACAGATATTGATTGTGGACTGGACTCTATTGAAAAGATTAAAGCTGCCGTAAAGGAGCGTTGTGCTAAAACGCCTCCAGGTGAATGGGTTTATGGATTCAAGTACGATGACACCAAAACCAAAGAAGGTAGATATATCAATCGCAAAGACCTGGACGAAGCGGCTCCTAACCATCCTGTTATAATTAACCACCGTGGGGGTCACACTAATTTTGTAAACTCGTTGGCCTATTCAAAAGCTGGAATTAAAGAAGATGTTGTAGATCCTCCGGGAGGAAAGTTTGAACGTGAAGGCGGAAAATTAAATGGAAGATTGTTGGAAAAAGCGTCCGGCGCATTTCGTGATATCAGACCCAACGCAACAAAAGAAAACTATGTGGAAGGCGTGGCCTTGATGTCTTCCATGCTTGCCAAGTCAGGCATCACATCCGCTCATGATGCAGGCGCTTCCACACATGATCTAAAGGCTTTTCAAGAGTCGTATCAACGCGGCACTTTGAACACACGCATGTACGCTATGATTCGCGATGGATGGATAGATCAGCTAATTGATGCCGGTGTGCACACTGGATTGGGAGATGAATGGGTGAAAGTTGGGCCGATGAAGACTGCCATCGATGGTTCCATATCCGAACGCACCGCTCGTATGTCAACTCCTTATATTGGCACACAGGATTATGGTCTGCTCACTTCTACACCGGAAGAACTGTATGAAGTTTGCCGTAAAGCCCATTCCAATGGATGGCAACTAGCTGTTCACTCCAACGGAGATGTTGGTATCGACATCACCTTATCTGTTTATGAAAGATTGCAGAAGGAAATGCCTCGCAAGGATCCTCGCTACAGGCTGGAACACTGTACCCTGATGACAGACGATTTGATCAGGAGAATGAAAGCGCTTGGCGCAATCCCAAATCCATTCTCCACCTACGTGTACTGGCACGGTGAAAAAATGAAGTATTATGGTGAAGAAAAACTGAAGAACATGTTTGCCCTGCGCAGCTTCCTGGATGCCGGTATCATGACAACACAGACTTCAGATTATCCACCAGGACCGTTCGAGCCGCTGATGGCATTGCAGTCATCCGTTACCAGAACAGACTATACGGGTAAGTCGTGGGGTATAAATCAGCGAGTAACTGTTGAAGAGGCTATCAAAATTGGAACACTTCATGGAGCTTATGCTTCTTATGAAGAAAACAAGAAAGGCTCTATTACTGAGGGCAAGTATGCGGACCTGACTGTAATGAGCAAAGATCCCACGAAAGTGGACCCTTCCACCATTATGGAAATAAAAATCGAAAGAACCATGGCAGGCGGTAAGTGGGTATATGAATCGTGATAGTAACTTTGGTGAAGTTTAATTAAACAATATGAGAGATGGCTGTAGCCGAATTGAAATTTCCAGAGGTAAAAAACTACATCAAGGGAAAGTTTGTAGACTCAAATGAAGCAAAGATAGATGTAATCAGTCCATTGGATGGTTCCTTACTTTCCAGGGTTCCCGTTTCAGGATATGATACACTAGACCAAGCAGTACAATCTGCCGTGCAAGCTTTTCCGGCATGGTCGGCCATGCCCATCAAGGAGCGCGTGCAAATTTTGTTCAACTATAGAAACCTGCTGCTGAAATACCGGGATGAACTGACAGAACTCATTCACCTTGAGAACGGGAAGATCAGAAGCGAAGCTGTAGCTGAGGTGGATAAGGCAATTGAGCTTACGGAATTTGCCGTATCGCTGCCGCAGATCATTCCAGGAGAGATACTGGAAGTGAGCAAAGGGGTGGATTGCAAGACGGAGCGAATGGCATTAGGCGTTGTAGCCAGTATTACGCCTTTCAATTTTCCCTGCATGGTTCCAAACTGGACTATCCCGAATGTTATTGCTTTAGGCAATTGCATGATCTTAAAACCTTCCGAGCATGTGCCGCTCACAGCCAACAGGCTTGCTGAAATACTGACAGAAGCCGGACTACCCGCAGGCGTGTTTAATGTAGTGAATGGAACGCGTGAGATCGTAGAGGGAATTTGTGACCATCCGGATATCAAAGCCGTTTCTTTTGTAGGGTCTACCAAGGTAGCCAAGATCGTATACAAGAGATCAACAGGAAATCTAAAACGTTGCCTTGCCCTGGGTGGCGCCAAAAATCACTTGCTTGTATTGCCCGATGCACAGGTAGAGATGACTGCTTCGAATATAGCCGCTTCCATGAGCGGATGTGCCGGCCAGCGGTGCATGGCAGCCTCAGCGATGGTTGGCATTGGCAATGTGGATCACATCATCAAAAAAATTTGTGAAGAAGCTCAAAAATTTATACCCGGCACTACCCTTGGCTCTGTAATTTCCAAAGAGGCGAAAGTAAGAATTGAGCGCTATATCACTGAAGCTGAAAAGGCAGGAGCAAAAATTTTATTAGATGGCAGGAACGCAACTGTGAAAGGTGCTGAGGACGGATACTACGTAGGGCCAACCGTGATTGATTATGTGACACCTGATATGGCCATTGCAAAAGAAGAAGTATTTGGTCCGGTATTGGCCATCATGCGCACTAATACACTGGACGAAGCTATTGCCATAGAAAATAATTCTGCCTATGGAAATGCCGCAGCTGTATTTACACAAAGTGGTGGATTGGCAAAATATGTAGCCGAAAAAGCAAACGCCGGAATGATTGGTGTAAATATTGGCGTACCTGTTCCCCGGGAGCCATTCTCTTTCGGAGGATGGAATGAATCCAGGTTCGGGTCCGGAGATATTACCGGTAAAAGCTCAATTGAATTCTGGACACAAATGAAAAAGACTACCATTAAATGGAATCCGGAAGCACGGACTAATTGGATGAGTTAGATTGAGTTTTAAGTTTTAAGTTTCAGGTTTCAGGTTTCATGTATCAAGTTTCAAGTATTTAATAAAAAGAATCCAATGCAAACAAAATCCGTTTCTTCAACAGCCGCTTTTGATGACAACCTAAAGCACACTTTATTTGCCTGGTCCAAGCAAGGAGGCCTCAGTCCCCTAAATATTGCAAAAACAAAAGGCGTTTACCTTTATGAAGCCAGTGGGAGACGAATCATCGACTTCTCTTCTCAGCTCATGAATGTGAACATCGGGCATGGGGACACGCGGGTAAATGAAGCCATCATCAAACAGATGGATGAGGTGAGTTACATTATCCCTGCGGCCTCCACTGAAATACGTGGAAAATTGGGGAAACGAGTAGCGCAGATTGCACCGGAGGGAATGAATAAAACCTTCTTCACCTTAGGTGGTGCTGATGCGATAGAAAATGGAATCAAGATAGCACGCGTTTTTACCGGACGACACAAAATCATTTCGTTATACCGGTCGTATCATGGATCTACACATGGCGCCTTTTCAGCAGGAGGAGATCCGCGAAAGCATGCAGTAGATAGCAATCAGGTTCCTAATTTCATTCACGTAGAGAATCCATACTTCTACCGTTGTCCGTGGCACAGTACAACGCCGGAAGAATGTGCTGAACGCGCTGCCGCACACATGGAACAAGTGATCCAATATGAAAATCCGGATAGCGTTGCTGCCATATTAATGGAAGGTGAATCAGGATCATCAGGCTGCATCAAGTACCCTCCCGGTTATTGGAAAAAAATAAAAGCCATTGCAGATAAATATGGTATACTCACCATTGCGGATGAAGTAATGAGCGGGTTTGGCCGGACCGGTAAATGGTTTGGTGTCGACAATCATGAAGTGGCCCCTGACATTATATGCATGGCGAAAGGCCTGACTTCCGGTTATCTTCCCTTGGGTGGTGTAATTGTAAGTGATACGATTGCACATCATTTTGATGACAAAGCCCTTCCCCTGGGGTTAACGTATTCAGCGCACCCGCTATCGTGCGCAGCAGCTATCGCGGTGATTGATATCTATGAATCAGACGGACTTTTTGATAACACCATTAAAATGGGCAACTACATTGAGGGACAAATTGAAAAAATGAAAGACAAGCACCCAAGCATCGGGGACTTTAGAAACACGGGGCTTCTGGGATGCATTGAGCTGGTAAAAAACAGAAAGACCAAGGAGCCAACAACCCCCTGGAATGCCAAACCCAACCAGATGGAAGCCAGCAACAAGATTGCAGCTAAGATCAAGGAATTGGGCATGTTTACTTTTGTCAGGTGGAATTACATCTTTGTTGCACCACCGCTTATCATCAACAAAGAACAGGTCGATGAAGGTTTGGATATTATCTCGCAAGCGCTAACGATTGCAGACCAATATTGCAACTAACTCCATTGGTGTAAAGCAGATTGCTTTTCTATACATAATAACGATTCTTTGCAGAACACAACGTGCATACAGCTGTTGCTATTTACGAATTTATTCTGCCTTGCCATGAAAATTTCCATCTGCCCCAGACTAATATTGATTGTACTTGCTGTTGTCACATTCTCTTGTAAGACAGAGCCTCCCGCTGAACTTATTGTTACCAACGCAAAAATTTATACGGTAAGCGACAGTATTCCACTGGCCGAGGCCGTAGCCATTCGAGATGGAAAAATCGTAGCCGTTGGGGATAATGCAGTAGTTTCCAGATATCGAGGAGATAAAACGCAGGTAATTGATGCGGCAGGAAAGTTAGTACTTCCCGGGTTTATCGATTCTCATACACACGCTTTCTGGGGCGGGCAGCGGTTAACGGAAATAAATCTAAACGGTTCGGAGACGATAGAAGAACTTCAGCAAAACCTTAAGAACTGGATTGAAAGCAAGGGAATTCCTGAAGGAGCACCGGTGTGGGGCGTTGGTCCGTTTCCAAGCGGTGCACTTTTTGGTGGCGTAGGCTGGCCTACACGTGAGATATTAGATGTTGTGTCGCCAAAAAATCCTGTCATCTTAAGCCGTGGTGGCGGGCATGCCTACTGGCTGAATACCCTTGCCCTGAAAGAGAGTGGTATCGTAAAAGGAATGCAACAACGGGAAGGCGGGGAGATTGTATTCGACAAAAAAAACGGTGAACCTACCGGTATTTTAAAAGAAAAAGCGCAGGAACTTGTTACTATCCCCCATCCTATTGATATGGAAGTTATTTTTGAAATGGCACAACAACATGCCAACTCCTTCGGATTGACCAGCATCACCATCATGCCGCTCACGGAAGGACAAAAAGGATTGAAGGCCTTGAAGCGACTAAAAGAAAAAGGAAAACTAAATCTTCGAACCTACCTGAGCTATGCACCCGTTCAATTGGATTCACTGATTGCAGCAGGAGCCAAAACCGGAGATGGTGATGAAATGATACAGACAGGATCAATAAAAATTTTTATGGATGGCTCGCTGGGTGCACTGTCTGCATTTATGTATGAACCTTTTGCCGATGATCCTGGCAACAGTGGGATTGGGAGGTATGAAAAAGATGATTTGAATGCGCTGGTGCAAAAAGCAAATGCCAACAATTTTCAGGTAGCTATTCATGGTATTGGAGATAAGGCAGTAACCTGGGCGCTTGATGCTATCGAATCGGCACAACAGCACTCCGGACAAAAGAATTTAAGACATCGCATTGAGCACAATACGGTGAATTTGTTATCGGATGTACCCCGGTTTAGTCAATTGAATGTGGTGGCCTCCATGCAGCCACACATAACAGGAAACCAGGAATACAGGGAGCGAAGACTTGGTGTGGCGCGTGCCCATCGGGTGGACATGTGGAAATCCCTCCTGGAAAATGGAGCCATGTTATCGTGGAGTACGGATTGGCCTGTAAGCTCACTCAATCCCATCGATATCATTTATGATGTAGTAACCAGATATGAAGAGCAGCGGCTTACGATTGAACAGGCGATCAAGTACTATACTTATGGTTCAGCTTTTGCCTCACATCAGGATCACCTGAAAGGTACTATTGAAACGGGTAAGTTAGGAGACCTGGTAATTTTATCACAAGACCTGCTAACCATTCCATCAAAAGACATAAAAAAGACGGAGGTACTCTATACCATTCTTGGTGGCAGAATAGTATATCAAAAGAATTGAAGCATAATCTATAGTACCAAGGTTAACCCTGTTTGAAATTCAAATGCCGCAATGGCATTGAAGTAAAATCTATCGCTGTTGCGCGGCTGACTACTAAAGCACCTTTTGCAGGTCACTCAACAGTTTGGCAGGTACAGCTTTGGCATTTTTGCTTTTTGCTTCCAGAAAATACTTTAATGCGCGGCCTCCTGTTTCGTATAGCCCCGCCGGATTTTTATCGAAATTATAGCTGCCCAGGCACCATTTGATATCATCCTGAAGCTTTTGATCCGCACCCATTTTAGCAAGTCTCTCAAGGGATTGTTGAATTACTTTTTCAAGTGAAAGGGATGAGGTCTTCTTAATCGGCTTGGCCAAAGTAGATTTTCCTGAAGCCTTTTGGGTTACTTTTTTTGCAATTGTTTTTGCCATTGTTGTATTGTTAAAGGTGTATAGGTTTCAGTTAACAAGAGCAAATTTACTCAGGCACTAAAGGTTGAGGCAACTCAATGAGCAATTAAAGTTCTGCAACCGTGTGAAAGGCATTGCGTGGGATGTTTATGATGAGATGCTCATAGCCTTTATTGATCATAGGGCCTTATTGTGATTGTATTGATGATTTGTTAAATGCTTAAGGCCTGGTAATAGCCCACCATTCCAAATCCTATACCTATAGTACCAAAGATGATCATAAGCCATCGGAACAGGTTGCGTGCCTCCGCCATCTTCACCAAAAAGCCCATGGCACCCAACACCAGACTGAGTTCCAACAGCAGACAAGATAAATCGAATTTATCGCCCGCAACGTCAAGCACTTCTACTTCGTGTTCCCAAAGTACCAGCCCTTTGATATTACCTAATTTATTACTGAGGTCTGGCATACTCCAGCTTGCCGGCTCCTGCGCTTTGGAGCCATACATAATTTCTGCCTGCTGATAACGAATCGTATCCAGCTCACGATCAAATTTTCTTAACCTTTCGTGTATGATAGATGTATCCTTGGGGATAATGGCGCCTGCACGCACCAGGTCCTCCAGCAAATCGCGCTCACCCTGTACGAGCGTTTCCTTTAGTACCTTATTATGATAAAGCGAATAGTCTGTCATCTTCTTGTTGACGCTTACAATTTCGCGATCGCGAAAATTATTTGCACCGATGTTGATAAAGGAAAGTATAGCAGCAAAAATGGCGATGAAATAGGCGATTTTCATTTCTGATCCGCGGGGCGCCGAATCAGATCCAGGGTCACTTTCAAGTTCGATCATAGTGAGATTTATGGTTTGCTATATTACTTTTTTTTACAATTAAAGAAATATTCTCCAAAGAGAACCATTATTTCAAATTGATTGTGAGTACCCGAGAGCAATGTTAAATACTTAAAGATTTTAATCGCAGTATCTCATTGGTGGTTTTTCAAAAGTTCATGGAAACTTTCGCGCGTTCGGAATAAGGTAAGTGGCATTCTATAAAATGGAGGAAGCACGTTGCTTGATTACCTACCCATGTAAAATGGAAGATCCGGAGCAAGTGGTGGCGCAATCGCAAACGACTCTTAAAGACCAATTGAGATAGAATAGTAAAGAAATTGCTATCTTCCCTGCACTAACCAAATCTCTTTACCTATGACTGCTAAAAATCGTATTCTGGCGACCTTGGTCGGCTTTGTTGTGCTGTTTTTGTTGGGGTGGTTACTCTACGGGATGCTCCTCATGGATTTTTACTCAGCTAATGCGGGATCAGCCATTGGCGTAATGCGTGCCGAAGATGACATGGTCTGGTGGGCCTTGATTTTAGGGAATGTATTCCAGGCCTACTTACTGGTGTATATTTTCAGTAAATGGTCAGACATTACCACATTTGGCGCTGGGTTCCAGGGTGGTGCCATTATCGGGTTGATCTATGCCCTTGCCATCAATCTCAGCATGTACGGCACCACCAACATGATGAACCTGACAGCCACGATGGTCGATCCCATCGTTTCGGCTTTCATGATGGGTATCACGGGTGGTGCAGTTGGCGCTGTACTGGGAAAAAAATAGAAAAGAACAGCATTTACAATGTTCAGCGCTGGTTAGCCTCCAGCGAAGGTTCGTATTATTACACACCAAGTGGAAAGGATACCGGCATGGGTGCTTCCTCTAATCAAATATTGCCATAGCGAGAGATACAAAAATTCACAGAGTTGTCTAATGAGCCCCAGCGCTAAACTTTCAATGAATGTACCGGAGAGCGAAATTAATCACCTCCCCCGCGCCATCATTTCTGGATAGTACAAAATTTCCATAGGAAAATTCCAGTCCAAGCTGAGGTAAAAGTTGGTATTTAACACCCACCCCTATTTGTGTATACCAATTGGAAAGCCCAAATACCTGATCTACTTCATTGCTTACTTCTCTAAAAGCAGGTGAGTATTGACCAAAAACAAATAGGGTAGCTCGTGAGCTAGGGAAATAGCTTAAGAACAGACTTGTTGGCACATTAAAAAAATTTATTTGACTCTCATACCTCTTTATACGGTATAAAATTCCTGTCTCCGCAAAAATCCTCCAGGTTTCGTTGATCTTGAGATCATAGAAAAATTGAGTATTCCATGTGTAGCGGTCGTGGCCTGTAAAAGAAGGGGTCTCCTGGTTGGGAGCTATCGGAAACAAAACAGTAGATTGTATACTAAAATTTGGTATTGCCTGAAGTGGAATGACTCGTATCCTTGGCCCTATAGATCCCAAAATTAATCTATTGAAATCACCGTTGTCAGAAAACAAGACATTAAGCGCGCTTCCTTTCTCGCTGTCGTAAAAGGATCGGTTATAATTTACATCAAAGCCTAAATTCAACCTGCCAGAATTAGAAACCCCGTAGGTGAACTGGTACAAACCATTAAAAAAAGTTTGTCGTTGATCGAGATTAACCATATCGCCTACTACATCTCGTATGGTAGCTTGCGTATACAGGTTATGAAACAAGTTGGCTTCCCAAACGCCTTTACCAAAAAGGATAGCTGGTGTATATTTCTGAAGATTTGATTCTTGGGCTTTGGCAAAGGTGAAAAAAAAGCAAAACAAAGTAAGTGTAAATAAGCTTTTCATTATCAAATTCGAATCGGTTCTCACGTTGGATTGACTAGTTTGAGGTATAAGTGCCATTGATCTCCAGGCCAAAGTAAGTACCTCGTAAAATTATTCTATTATTGTCCAATGATCTCACCTCTGCGGTATAGGCATTAGCCGTTCCCTCATCAAACAAAATACTTAACCCACCATCTAAAATTCTCCATGTTCCACTCTTGGTGCGTTGCGAATCTTCCGCCCCACAAAGCATCGCTCCTCCATCGTATTTATACGTTCCATCAGACGAAATCACCATAGTGTCGTCCAGTCGACAATTTTGAAAACCCTCTATGCCTGCCAACGTAAAAGTTTGGGCTTTCCATGTCTTCTCTTCACCGCTATGCAAGAATTCATTTACTTCTTCTACCGTTTCCGGAAAGGAAGTTTCCAATACATCAGCACTGTCTAATGTGGCTAATTCGCATGACGAGATTATCAAGCTACCGATAAAAAATAAAATAATGACCTTCACGATGGATGAACTCATAAGCTGGAGAATTAAATTTGGTTAAATTTATAATGAGTAAACCAAATAATTTACTTTACGATACAGAAAATAGAAGTGATTGTCAAATGGCTTACAATTTTTATGTCGGCTCGCAGCCCAGGTTCGTGTCCTCACGAACCACAGGGTATCGATCTCATTTTTGAGATATGAGAGAAAACGATTCTCCAGTGCAACTGACTGACGTAAACAGTGGTAGGGACTTCAGTTCACGTCGGTGGCAAAACAACGATAACACCCGACCTAAGTCAAATTTCGTTAAGGAACAATATAAACGTCATAGTTACGCTGTTACACGCAGCCCTCTAAGCTTATGCATGTTTTATAACTCGGAGAAATAAAGACGTTTTATTACTTTTATACGTTTCAGCCAATAATAACATTAACAGTCCATTATTATATTATGAAATTTCTACTAAGTGCGCTTTTATGTGTAAGTACGCTGCTTACCTCGCCCGTTAATGCTCAGGTAAATGCCCGTATGTTGCAATATCCCGACGTATCCGGTACCCATATTGCTTTTTCATATGGAGGTGATATATGGATAATGTCCAAATCCGGTGGGTTGGCACACAAGTTAACCTCGGCAGCAGGCGAAGAGTTTTTTCCGCGCTTTTCCCCCGATGGATCCCAGATTGCATTCAGTGGCAATTATTATGGCAATGTGGATGTCTATACCATTCCTACTTTAGGAGGCACACCTAAGCGTATCACTCATCATGGAATGGATGATGATATTTTAGATTGGTTTCCCGATGGCAAAAGCCTCCTTTATACTTCTACCCGTGAGAGTGGAAAACAACGCTTTAGCCAATTCTACAAAGTGTCCATATCGGGAGGTTTGCCTGAAAAATTATCCGTACCCTATGGTGAGTTTGGATCACTCTCACCCGATGCTAAGCAAATTGCGTATACCCCCACCAGTCGGGTTTTCCGTACATGGAAAAGATATCGGGGTGGCACAGCGGCCGATATTTGGCTCTTTAACCTGGAAGATAACTCTGCCGAACATATTATCAAGGATGTTGCCAATGATGAGTTGCCCATGTGGAGTGGTGGCAAGATTTATTTCCTTTCCGATCGGGGAGCTAACCTGAGGTTTAACATATGGAGTTATGACCTGAGCAGCAAACAAGTAAAGCAACTTACCGATTTCACCGACTATGACGTTCATTTTCCTGCCCTGGGTCCGGAGGAAATAATCTTCGAAGCCAGTGGTAAGCTTTACCTGCTCAGCCTTCTCACCGAGAAATATCAGGAGGTGAAAGTAAACCTGGTTACGGATGAGTCCACGTTACTTCCCCGTAGTGAAAAAGCGGATAAGTATATTCAAAGCTTTAACATCGCACCGGATGGCAAGAGAGGTGTCTTTGGTGCAAGAGGAGAAGTATTTTCATTACCTGCCGAGAATGGCCCGGTTATCAACTTAACACAATCATCTGGCATAGCCGAACGAAATCCTTCGTGGTCACCCAATGGCCAATACATTGCCTACTGGAGTGATCGATCGGGTGAATATGAACTTACCGTGCGTGACCTGAAAAATGATAATGCGGAGCGAAAACTGACGGCCTACGGTCCTGGTTTTCGATATGAACCATTTTGGTCGCCCAATAGCAAAATGATTGCCTTCATTGACAAAGCGATGAAGATTTACATTTTCGATATGGAAAAGAACAGAACACTAACGGTGGATCAACAATTGTATCAATATCAAGGAGGATTACAGAATTTTTCTGTTTCCTGGTCTGCCGATAGTCGATACCTCGCCTACGCCAAAGATCAGGAAAACCGTAATGGCGCCATCGCCATTTATGATGTGAGAGAAGAAAAGAGCCATCAGGTAACTGCGGGATTCTACAACGATACGCAGGCTTGTTTCGATCCGGATGGAAAATACCTTTATGTCACTACGAATCGTCACTTTAATCCATCCTACAGCGACTTTGACAATTCCTTCGTGTATGCCAATGCGACACAAATTGCCGCCATACCCCTAACTAACGAAATTGCGTCTCCACTGGCACCCAAGAATGATGTGACCGAAGTAAAGGAAAAAGAAAAGAAGGACGAACCGGAGAAGGAGGACGGAAAGAAAGCGGGCAAGAAAAAAGAAACCGCTAAGGAGAAGGCGGATTCAGAAGAACCTAAACCTGTTTCCATCGCCTACATGGGCTTTGAAGAACGGATGGTGATTCTCCCTATTGATCCCGGCAACTTTCGCAAGTTGCAGGCAGTATCCGGCAAAGTAATCTATCACCGAACACCAAATACGGGAGCCAATACCAAAGAAAAACCTGTCCTTTATTGGGATTTGGAAAAGCGAGAAGAAAAAACAATCGTGAAAGATGCTGATGCCTACGCCATTTCAAACGACGGCAAGAAGATGATGGTAGCATCCAAAAAAACTTATGCCATCGTAGAGGTGGCTGCAGACCAGGAATTAAAGACCACCATGCCAATCCAGCAAATGGAGATGACGATTGTACCCCATGAAGAATGGAAACAAATTTATTCGGATGTGTGGCGATTTGAGCGTGATTTCTTCTACGACCCAAATATGCACGGGGTAGATTGGAAAGCCCTAAGAAATCATTATGGTCAACTGATTGACAATGCAGTTACACGTTGGGATGTTAATTATGTAATTGGAGAGCTGATCGGCGAAATTAATGCCTCTCATACCTACCGCGGAGGAGGAGACCTGCCGGAGGCCCTTAAAAAAGAGGTAGGCTACCTGGGAATTGACTGGGGTTTAAAGAATGGTGCTTATTTTGTAAAACGCATCGTGAAAGGTGCGCCATGGGATAGCGAAGTAAGATCTTCGCTGGATGTAGCCGGCTTAAAAATTAAGGAAGGCGATTTTATTCTGGCTGTCAATAATGTAAGGATGGATGTATCCAGAGATCCATGGGCAGCTTTTGAAGGGCTGACTAAGGGCGGCATAGAGCTGACGGTGAACAGTTCACCTTCGATGACTGGTTCCTGGAAAATATTGGTAGAGCCGCTGAAGACTGAAACTCGCTTGAGAAACCTGGAATGGATTGAAGGTAATCGCAAGCGTGTTGAGCAGGCTACTAACGGCAAGGTAGGTTATGTCTATGTACCAAGTACAGGTGTTCAGGATGGCCAGTATGAATTGGTGCGTATGTTCTATCCACAGCACAACAAACCAGGGATGATTGTAGACGAGCGCTTCAACAACGGTGGACAGATTCCAGATCGGTTCATTGAATTGTTGAACCGCAAAGCGTTGGCCTACTGGGATGTACGTGATGGGAAAACCTGGCAATGGCCTCCAATTGGAAATTTTGGTGCGAAAGCGATGCTTATCAATGGCTGGAGCGGTTCTGGTGGTGATGCTTTCCCGGATTATTTTAGAAAGGCAGGATTGGGTCCGCTCATCGGTATGCGCACGTGGGGTGGACTTATTGGAATTTCCGGTGCTCCCCCACTCATTGATGGAGGTGGAGTTACCGTGCCAACATTCCGTATGTACAATCCTGACGGTACCTGGTTCAAGGAAGGACATGGAGTAGATCCGGATATTGAAGTAATAGATGATCCTGCCCAATTGGCCAAAGGCATAGATCCACAGTTGGAAAAAGCCATTGAGGAAGTGATGCGGCAATTGGGTGATAAAACCTTTGGGCTACCCAGCCCACCTGCGGCAGAGAAACGATAGTGCTATTTTTCTTCGCCCAATCAGGAATGGATTGCTCGGTTCTTGTCCAGCTAATATCGGCATTAATGCCCTTGAAGATCACACCCGTAATCTTGTTCTTGACCCGTACAAAATGATTAGAAGGTCTGAAGTTTTCTCCGGAGACGTTGTGAACAATAAAGGGGCATGTCCTCTTTAGTCTTCTAGTCCCTGAATTCTGGATTTTAATTTTTCCACTTTGGATTGTAGATAATCCCGATGCGGTAGTCGATGTAGTTGGTGACGGACCGGTAGGTGCCCTCGTCAAGGGAAACGGATTGCAAGCCTTCTGCCATATACCGATAGTCCGTCCGGGAGCCACTGTGTACACTGGCACCCAGGTCGAGATTCACGTTGCCCTGTGTTTTATCTTTACTAAATAATCTTCCGAAATTAATGAGCACCCCGCCACCTAGTCCTACATTGAAAGCTGTGCCATGAAATTCGAACGTGTCCACAAATTCGGGAGTAGGATCCAACGCAATGCGTGAGCTAAAAAAAGTAGTCATCCCGATCCTCCCCTGCGCATAGGCTTTCATGGCCGGAACCTGATAGAAAAAATAGCGCGCATCCCCATGTAAAGTCCAAAAGCAATCTTCTTCATCAATGGCTGTCGAACCGCCCGAAGAGAGTGCATAACCGTATTGGTTATTGGCATACATGGCCACGCCCAACTCCGCACCCAGGGCAAGCCTTGAATCTTTGATTTGGTGCAGATAGTTAAAACTTATTCCAACAGGCACCGCCTGCACATTCTTATTGAAATCACCTTTTGTCTGAAATACCTTAACATTGAACCCATACATACCCTGCGCATGCCCAGTGAAGAGAATGCCAAGGGAAAGGAGCAGGAAACAGGCTAGTTTTTTCAAGGACTTATCTTTAGTGAAATTTAAGAAATAATTTTCAAACTATTTTCAGGGACAGGGCTTTTTAATATGACAGCCGTATAGTTTGCTCCTACTTGCTCTCCCCCTGCCAATGGGGAGTACGCAAAGCGGGAGGGGGTTGTATTCTTACAACATAATATTTCATCATCCCACCCATCCGCTGCAAGCCTGCCCACCCCTTCTCCCTCAGGAGAAGGGAATGATTTCAGCTTACGGTAATTTAATCCGCTTCCTTCACGGGCAGATTGTTTTGCTGCCTCCAGAATTTCCACCACCAGCATATTGTTGGCAAGTGATGAAGGGTCGCTATCCGTAAGTACAATCTCCTGGTGAGCAGTTGTATGCCGTGCTGTGTTGCCAGGGCCTGCATTTCCTTGGCGTGGGCCAGACTTACGGCCAACGGCTTCTCTCCCATCACATGAATTTTACGGGGGGCGCGCAGGCGTACGACCTCCAGGTGCTCCTCAATGCTGTTGAAGGCCGTTACCGCTTCCGGTTTGGTTTTATCCAGCATCTCCGTGAGCGATGCATAGACCAGCGACATAGGCAGGTTGTGTTGTTTCAGAAAACGTTCGGCCAGTTCGCCGTTGGGTTCTGCGATGCCCACAATTTCGATGTCCACATCATGGGCGCGGCTTAATATCTCGTGTACATGCGTGTGGGTGAGGCCTGCAATACCAATGCGGAAAGGTTTTGCAGGTTGGGCAATAGCGGTAAGGGATAAGAGCACGGTGAACAGCTGGAAGGTCAGTTTCATTATCTGATGGGTAGCGGTTATCAACACTATTTTTTTCAGTACAATAAATTCTAAGATAAGAATTTGGCGAATCTCGTTCTTCATTGAGAAAGAAAATGTGTTCATTTTGATAATACAAGTAAGGTCTTAGCGTGACGCTAAGAGGGGTTTATACAGAAAGATTAGCTCGTGACCCGGAACTGAATCAGGCCAGCAAGGCTGCAGATTTAAAATTTTTGATTCGCCAGGCCTGATCATCATACCGCCTGGGAAAGGGAATGGCCGTAATTTTTTCT
>CAYTBO010000039.1:0-27643 GCA_964436055.1 uncultured Ohtaekwangia sp. | reverse complement strand
CCCGTTGCGCCTACAATCGCCAGTTTCATTTACGCTTAAGTTTAATTTACCGAATGGCAAAAGTACTACTTTTGGGAATATTTCTCTTTTATGCCTCCGGCAGCCTCGCACAGTTCAATGACAACTTTACCGATGGTGATTTTATCTCAAATCCTGCCTGGGCGGGTGATGATTCAAAATTTGTCATTGATAATTTTCAACTGAGGCTTCAGGCTCCCGCCATGGCGGGATCAGCTTTTCTATCTACACCCAGTGAGTCCATTAACGATGCCGTATGGGAACTGTTCATTCGCCTTGATTTTCCCACCTCAGGCGCCAACCTCTCCAGAATTTACCTGGTTTCAGATCAAACTAACCTCACAATGCCACTTAACGGCTACTTCGTGATGGTTGGAGATACCCCCGATGAAGTAAGCCTCTATCGGCAAGAAGCGAATACAACAACGAAGATCATTGATGGTATGGATGGCCGGATAAATCAATCGACTGTTATTGTCAACGTAAGAGCTACGCGTGACAACCTGGGAAATTGGGAATTGTTTTCAGATGTAGGCGCTTCCGGAAACTATGTCTCAGAGGGAGTTGCATTTGATAATACTTTCAAGGCTTCGTCCTTCTTTGGCATTTATTGTCTTTACACGGCTACACGGTCAGACAAATTTTATTTTGATGATTTTCAGGTGAGTGGAAATCCTTTTGTTGACACTGATCCCCCGTTATTACAAACAATTGACGTGCTGTCTTCCAAAACGTTGTTACTGCACTTTAATGAATTATTGAAACCCGTAAGCGCAGAAACAACCACAAACTATGAAGTTGCCGGTGGTATTGGTAGTCCGTTGTCGGCCATCATACAGGAAGATCAGCAATCTGTTGAATTGGTTTTCCTTCAGTCATTTAACAATGCTACTACACATACCCTGCACGTTTCCAGTGTAGAAGACGTTGCAGGTAATATTATGGCTCCCACTTCCTCTTCATTTTTCTTCTTCGAGCCGATAGCACCAGCACCAAAAGATATTATTATCACGGAAATCCTTGCCGATCCAACGCCACAGGTAAATCTGCCGGACGCGGAGTACATCGAACTTTTTAACAGAAGTAATAAACCTTTCAACCTGAAGGGATGGATTTTCTCAGATGGCAGTTCTAAGGCAGTTTTTCCTGAAAAATTCCATTTGCCTGGAGAATATCTTGTTATTACATCCAATTCAAATGTTTCAAAATTTGGAATCAATACTAATGTCATTGGAGTTTCCAACTTTCCCACACTCAACAATACCTCAGACACACTTACCTTCAAAGCTCCCGATAATTTCACCATCGATTCCCTCAACTACGACCTGTCGTGGTATCGAAATATCGATAAGCAGGAAGGAGGCTGGTCATTGGAATTGATCGATCCCAATAACTTGTGCAGTGAAAAAGAAAACTGGACATCGTCAGAGAATGAAAATGGAGGAACCCCCGGGTTTATCAATTCCGTATATGCCAATAAGCCCGACCTTACCGCTCCCCGGCTTACTGAGGTAATGGTGCAGGATGAAACACATTTGCTGCTGAGCTTCAACGAAAAACTTGAAACTCCTTTGTCCAGTACCATCCACTTTGAAATTGTTCCTGAAGTAAAAATATCAGCATTTGGATTTAATGATAGGGCACTTCGATCTATTCAGCTGACACTGGCCGCTCCTATTCTTCCCAGACAATTGTATGAAATCAAAATAAACAATGTCTTCGATTGTAGCGGAAATAGGATTAGCGAAGAGTACAGAAAATTGACCTTTGCCTTGCCGGAACCGGGTGAACCCAATGATATTCTTATCAATGAAATTCTTTTTAATCCAAGACCAAACGGTTTTGACTTTGTTGAAATATTTAATCAATCGGCTAAGTTTATTAATCTAAAAAACTGGGTGATTGGAAATCATACTGATGGAAAAATTGAAAATAAAAAAATCATTTCAACTACGGATTTAATTGTCAAGCCCGGAGACTATTGGGTGTTTACTTCTGATCCCATTAACATCAAAACAAATTACCCACAGGGAAAAGAAAATTACTTCTTAAAGATTTCAATGCCCTCGTTCCCGGATGATGAGGGTTCCGTTACTTTGGCTACACCCGGGGAAACGATAATTGATTATTTTATCTATTCCGAAGATTTCCATTCACCTTTTATCAAAGACCCGGAAGGTGTATCCCTTGAGCGGATTTCGTTTTCAGAAAAATCCAATGACAAGGAAAATTGGTCCTCCGCAAGTGCCACCGCAGGGTTTGGCACTCCCGGATTTATCAACTCCAATTTCAGATTAGAAAACATTCCGGCATTGGGTGAAGTTACCATTGACCCTCCCGTTTTTGCGCCGGGAGCTTCTTTCAACGAATTCTCGCAAATTCACTTCCGTCTCAACAAGTCAGGATTTATTGCCAACGTAAAAATTTATGATCACCAGGGAAGACTTATCAGAACCATTGCCAACAACACCCTCCTTAGCCAGGAAGGCTTCTTTCGCTGGGATGGTGATCAGGAAGATGGATCAAAAGCAAGAGCCGGCTACTACCTGGTATGGTTTGAAATATTTGACAACTCCGGAACGGTACAAACGTATCGCAAACGCGTAGTAATTGCATCCAGGTAACTTTTGTTCCAAGCTCATAGCAGTTTTAAGTCTTTGCACGTTTTGGAATTAATTCCAATACATTTTTTGTTTAGGGGCCGAGCGGTTATTTTTGCGCATCTTTTTCGAAACGAATAAACGAGAAGAAATCATGGCCAAATCAACAAAAAAATCAAAAGTTGCTAAGAAAGCCCCCAGGAAGGCGAAAACAACAGGTAAGGCAAAGAAGGCAACCAAGGTAAAGACTAAAGCCTCGGCAAAAAAGGCTAAGTCCAAGCCTGCAAAAACGGCCAAGAAAGTGGCTCCGAAGCAAAAGCCAGTAAAAAAAGTAGTGGCCAAAAAAGCAACAAAAAAGGAAGCTCTTAAGAAGGAAGTCAAAGCTCCGAAACCGTTGCGAAAGGCTGCTAACCCTGCTGAGGCTCCTGTTTCCAGGAAAAAAGATAACCCTATTTCACCGCTTCCAAATACACCGCCACAACTAAATATTTTTCCTGCATTGACGCAAAGACCTATAGCCCATAAGCCGGCAAAATCCTCACCTCCCTCAGACAAGTCGCGTTATACCGAGTCTGAGTTAAAAGAATTTGAGACCCTTATTTATGGAAAGCTGGACAAGGCACGTGAAGAATTTAAAATCTTAAAAGAAACACTCAATCGCAACAATGATGAGGGAACTGATAGTACTTCTGGTGGAAACACCAAAGTACTGGAAGATGGCGCGGAAACAGCAGAAAAGGAGAACTTGAGTCAATTGGCTGCCCGTCAGCTTAAATACATTACGAACTTGGAAAATGCACTTGTTCGCATAAAGAATGGAACCTATGGAATCTGCTCCGTGACAGGAAAATTAATTCCAAAAGAAAGATTGATTGCGGTACCTCACACTACGCAGTCCATTGAGGCTAAAATGATGCAACACGACTAACGTGGACTTCTTACAAAACCATATTGAAGCGCTTATCTTCTGTTCTCCAGGACCGGCGAAATTAGCAGACATTAAAGCCTGCCTCACGGAAATGTTTAACGCTGACGTACCTGAAGAAGATATACAAGCCGCTATTGTCCGACTGGATGAAAAATATCAATCGGAAGATTTTGCCTTTCAACTGAACAAAACCGGAGGCGGGTATCAATTTTTAACAAAACCTGCCTACCAGACCAGTATTGGTATCATGCTTAAGCAGCAATCCAAAAAAAGATTGTCTACTTCAGCGCTTGAAACACTCTCTATTATCGCCTATAAACAACCCATTTCCAAAACGGAGGTAGAAAATATCCGTGGGGTGAACTGCGACTATGCCGTGCAAAGACTTTTAGACAAAGGATTAGTAGAAATAAGAGGAAAAGCAGACACAATCGGAAGACCTATTTTATACGGAACAAGCCCAAAATTCATGGAGTATTTTGGCATCAACGATTTGAGTGAACTCCCTACGCCAAAAGATTTTACCCAGGAAGTGAATACCATAGGTGAAAATCCGGAAAGCGACACGTCAGATAATCAATAGTCCTTCTAGTACAGGCAACAGTGCCTCAAATCAGTTATTATGGCACACAAGCGATCAAGTAAGAAAACATCCTTTGGGAAAAAATCTGAAGCGGAAAAGTCATTTTTAAAACGCAGTCGCAAATCCTCAACCGAGGAGGGTAAGGACGGCAAGAGACGATCATCATCACAATTTTCAAGATCCACCGGAAGGCCCTTCCGATCGGAAGGGCGCAGCTATGGAAAACCCCGTGGCGAAGGATCTGAAAATGCAGAAGAAAGACCCAGGCGTACGTATAGAAAATCAGGTGATGATAAACCTTCGTTTTCCAAGCCCGGAGGTTTTCGAAGAAGATCAGGTGACGATAACTCTTCAGCTGGGGATTTTGGAAAAAGACCTTACCGGAAATCTTCCGATTCAGGCAAGCCATCCTATGTGAAACCAGGAGGCTTTAGAAAAAGATCAGACGATGAAAAATCATCTGGTGACAGATTTGAGAAAAAACCATTTAGAAAATCTTTTAATTCTGACAAGCCTTCGTTTTCAAAACCCGGTGGTTTTAGAAAGAGATCAGATGATGAAAAACCCACTGAAGGCAGATTTGAGAAAAGGACTTACCGAAAATCCTCTGACGGAGATAAACCTTCGTTTTCGAAACCAGGATTCAGAAAAAGATCTTCAGATAAACCTTTCTCTTCAGAGGGGAGAAGAGATGATTCCGGGGAAGGCCGCTCCTATCGATCCAGCAAGGCATTGGGATTTGCCAAAAGATCAAAATCACCTTCAAGAAGAAAAGAAAGTTCAACTGCTCAAGCACCAAAGCAGGATGATGGGCTTACCCGATTGAACAAATACATTGCCAATAGCGGCATGGGCTCAAGACGAGACGCGGATGAAATGATAAAGAAGGGGCTGATCAGTGTCAATGGAGTCACGATTTCTGAAATGGGATTTAAAGTGAAGCAGGGTGATGAAGTGAGGTATGAGGATAAAGTTTTAAAAGCTGAAAAATTGGTTTACGTGTTGTTGAATAAACCAAAAGGATTTTTAACTACCACGGTCGATCCCAAAGACAGGAAAACCGTCATGAATCTCGTTGCCAGTGCATGTAAAGAAAGATTATATCCGGTTGGAAGATTAGATAGGAACACAACGGGCTTACTACTCTTGACCAACGATGGTGAATTGGCCGAAAAGTTGACACATCCGTCTTACAACACAAAAAAGATTTACAAAGTTGAACTTGACCGGGCACTGACCAAAAATGACTTTCAAAAAATATTGGATGGTGTTTACCTGGAAGAAGGAAGAGCTATTGTGGATGAACTGGCTTATACGGATGAAAACAAAAAAGAGATTGGGATTGAACTGCATATCGGCTGGAACAGAATTGTGAGGAGAATATTCGAGACCCTGGAGTATGAAGTTGTAAAGCTTGATCGCGTAATTTTTGCAGGATTGGATAAAAAAGATCTTCCCCGTGGTGAATGGCGCTTTCTAAAACCAGAGGAGGTTGTTCGTTTGAAACACTTCAAATAGCCATTATCTACTTTGCTAATCTATACGGAAAATCATTCACTCTTCAGGTTATCAACGGGATTGACATAAGTCGCCCTGATGGTTTGAGAACCGATTGTAAGTATTCCAAAAATCAACAGAATAAAAACACCCAGCAATATACTTTATGACGGAAAAACCTTGGACGAAATATACCCTACCATGAGGAAAGCGCCTTCGTTCGGAAATGAACGATCGGCCCCCTTAAAAGTGCCGGCTTTGAGACCCTAAAGTCCACTCTTGTAATTTTAGATATTGTGAATATCCTTTTCACTAATTTCGTAGTGGCTTGAAGAAGATTACTTCCATACTGCTCCTATCCATAATCCTCGTTCACCTGATTGGATTTTATGCATACTTTGTAGTTAGGCTGGGCCATATCAGGCAGGAAATGAGAGAATCCATAGCCTCCTTACCAGTTGAAGACCTTCAGGTTTTTGTATTATCGAAAGAAGAATATGGGAAATTTCGTGTGAACGATCATGAAATAAAGGTGGATGGGAAAATGTATGATCACAGCAAGCCCCAATGGAAAGGGGATGTGGTAACACTTTACGCCAAACATGACGAAGCAGAGGATAATTTATGGGATTTTCTACATGCGGTCGTTGATATAGCCTCCCACGACGATACGGCTGCTCCGGGACAATTGATAAATTTTCTCACATTAATTTTTATTCCAAATCAATCTGTATCATTATCATCCGTTTCACTTGAGCAGTCAGTTTTTGATCTCCGTCAATACAGGCTGCTTTCGGAAAACATGCCTATCGAATCTCCTCCCCCCAGAAAAGTAGTTTTTACGTCTTAATTTTTATCCGGGGTCATTACGCCTTCCGGAAAATTTTAATTTCTACTTAACACAAAAACGAATGCAAAGAATAATTACGTCTTTGCTTTTCCTGTGCGCTTTGGGGTATAGTCAGGCACAGGAAAAAGATACCCTTTACATCAGTCCTAAGAATTTTCTTTTGGATGAACTTTTCGTGTCCGCCAACCGATGGGAGCAGAATTTACGAGAGGTTTCCAATCGAATATCAAAAGTTGGACAAACGGTCATTCGGTTTCAAAACCCACAAACGGCTGCCGATATGCTTGGAATTTCAAACCAGGTATTTGTACAAAAAAGTCAATTAGGCGGAGGCAGCCCCATGATACGCGGGTTTGCTACAAACCGTTTACTCATGGTTATCGATGGCGTGAGAATGAATAATGCGATCTTCCGGAGTGGTAATTTACAAAATGTAATTTCATTGGACCCGAATGCCATTGAGGATTCCGAAGTTCTATTTGGGCCTGGTTCTGTGATTTACGGAAGTGATGCCATAGGCGGGGTTATGGATTTTCATACCCTAAAACCAAGGACGGCGGATAATGAAAATTTTAAAGTAAGCGGCAATGGCGTTTCCCGATTTTCTTCCGCTAACTTGGAGCGCACCGGCCACTTTGATTTTAATATTGGTTTAAAAAAGTGGGCGTTTCTAACCAGCATTACACAAGCCGACTACAATGATTTATTTATGGGGGCCAACGGCCCAACGGAATATACCAGGCCAGACTATCAGGTGACTCAAAATGGAATTGACTTAATCCTAGCCAATCCCCATCCCAACGAACAGATCGGATCGGCTTACAGTCAATTTAATGTGATGCAAAAAGTGATGTACAAGCCTACCGAAACCCTGGAGATTACTTATTCTTTTCACCATTCGAAGACTTCTGATTACGGTCGATATGATCGGTTGATCCTAAGGAGAAATGATGGCATCCTTACCCATAGTGAATGGTTTTATGGACCGCAAAAATGGCAGATGCATTCCCTATCAACTCAATTCAATAAGAAAACTGCCTTAACCGATCAGGCAAAATTTACGGTGGCCTATCAAGACTATTCAGAAAGCAGACACAATCGCACTTTCGGCTCCACCCGTTTGACCAATCGATTCGAAAATGTAAACGCATTGTCATTCAATTTTGATCTTGAGAAGAAATTGAATGAAAACCTGGTCATGTTTTACGGTGCAGAGTGGGTTGAAAATACTGTTTCTTCTACCGCTTTTCAAAATAATATTGGTACCGGTGAAGTGAGCGCTGTCTCCACACGGTATCCTGATGGATCTACCTGGGGAAGTTATGCAGCCTATCTGAGTATGAAAATTAAATTAGCATCCTTGTGGACAATGAATCTCAGCAATCGATTTACTCGGGTAGTTACGGAATCGGTCTTTGATACGACTTTTTTTAATTTTCCCTTCTCTGAAGCTCAGCTAAATAATAAGGCTGTAAACGGAAGTATTGGATTCATCTTCAATCCTGTTCCCGGCTGGAAGGTTTATACTAATCTTTCCTCAGGATTTCGGGCGCCCAATGTTGACGACATCGGAAAGGTCTTTGACTCAGAGCCGGGGAATGTAATTATTCCTAATCCCAACCTTAGTCCGGAACAGGCTTTTGGTTTAGAATTTGGTGCCACCGGAAATGCTCTTGAAAATCTTACTGTGGACGCCTCATTGTTTTATACATCAATCGACAACGCGATTGCCCGCGGGTTTTCAAATTTTAATGGACAGGACAGCATTGTCTTTGATGGGGTATTGAGTCGCGTGCTGGCACTTCAAAATATAAGTGAACTAAATGTCTATGGTGTTCAAATAGGGGTTAACTGGAAGCTAAGTGACAAAATCAGACTTACAACTAATGCTAACCTTCAAAAGGGTAAAGAAAAGGATACGGGGACCGGTATAAGTTTTTCGCCCACTCATGTTGCCCCTTCCTTTGGATCAACACATGTCTTTTACTCAAGAGGAAAGTTAAGCGTTGATGTCTATATGAATTATAATGGTAAAATCAGTTTTAATGACCTCGCTCTTTCAGAAAGAAGCGATTCCCATTTATATGCTATGGATAGTAATGGAAATCCTTACGCTCCGTCCTGGATGACATTGAACTATAAAAGCTCTTTCAAGATGAGTAAGATTTTTACACTTGATGTCGGATTTGAAAATATCCTGGATAAGCGGTATCGTCCGTACTCATCCGGCATCTCTGCTCCGGGCAGAAACGCCATCATCGCCTTAAGGGCAAGTTTTTAATTTTAACAGCTCATTTGAAATTTACTTAAAATGCACTATCGAAAAATTGTTGACGGCCTGCGAAAATTCCGAACCTGGCATCGGTTTATCGGCACCGGCCTGGGTATATTCATGCTAATTACGGCGTCTACGGGAATACTGCTTGGCTGGAAAAAAAATGTAGCAATACTTCAGCCTGCTGAACAAAAAGGAAGTTCAACCGATCTAAATCGATGGATGAGCATTGACGAGATTGTAAGAACGGCATCCCATGCCTTGGATTCAGTGGTGGGGCGTCCTATAGAGGTAGACAAATTGGACGTAAGACCGGGCAAAGGGATAATTAAAGTACTATTTAAAGAAGGCTATTGGGAAGTGCAGGTAGATGGTGCAACGGGTAAAGCACTTTCTGTCATGCAAAGACATTCGGATTGGATTGAACATGTACACGATGGATCTATCATCAGTGATTTTTTTAAGATTACCTACACCAATTTACTTGGTTGTGGTTTACTCATACTTGCGTTAAGCGGATTTTGGCTCTGGTATGGGCCGAAGGTGGTGAAGAAATTAAAATCCTGAATTTATTCTTATGATTTTTGATTTGACCCCAGATTAGTCAACGATTCTAACTTAATCGGAGCGTAGTACATTACCGTTCCTACGATCATGGATATCACAAATCCATAAGGCAACCCAAAAGCAATCACCCCAACTAAAATGGCAATCATAAAGTTTTTCCTTTCAACAAGGGTATCTTTAATCAGCGAACTAAGCGCTATTCCTTCAAACAATAAAATAATTCCCAGTATGGGCAAAGGAAAAGCCTGAATAACATTGTGAAATCCGCTGGAGATGAATAAGCCCAAAACCACAAACAATGACCCGTAGATAATTACCGACCCTCCTGTTCTTCCGCCAAACGCGTAGTGGCCTACCATACCTCCACTTCCATGGCAAGTGGGAATTCCTCCAAAGAAAGGGTTAACCAGATTCATGAGTGAGTAGGTGACACCAATTTTTTTTATGGACAACTCCTTTCGCTCTGGAAACAAATCCTTGGCCACCTGCTTCGTTGCGATAATCGAATTGCCTAAAGAGAGTGGAATTTGGGGTAAAGCCAATAGTATAAACCCCTTGGTTACATCTTCAATTGTGGGAATCCCAAACAAAGGCAGACTAAAACCAACCGCGGAAGGAATCTCGCCTACTTCAATTTTAAAGACAAGCGCATAAAAAATACCTAATACAATTACCAGTAAAGAAGCGGGATACTTTTTGTTATCAATAAATAACAGCACCAGGATAAAGGCAATAAATGCCAGTATGTACCCATTAATCGAATCCGAAGAAATGTAATTTTTGAAAGCCAGTGAACACAGGCTTAATCCTAGTCCAAGTTGAAGGCCTCTTACCACAGCCTTTGGAATCCATCGTGCAATTTTATCCAGCAGCCCGGTTACTGAAAGGAACAGCATGACAACACCAATAGCAAGACCAGCACCCAACAACACATTTCCTCCGATTTGTTGCGCAATCACCAGCGTAGCCATAGCTTTTAACGGCTGTGCAGGCATCGGCATTTTATAAACCAACCCGGTAAGGATTTGCATAACTCCAAACATAATCAACGCACCAGGTATGTATAGATTGGCGGCAAGGATCATGGCAATAATCAATGGCAAGTCAGTGCCAATATCCCCAAAGGCTCCGGAAAGTTCCTGACGATTGAATTTGATGGTTTGCATCATTATTTTTTAATGCGCTTCAAGCCAGTTTTTCCCTATACCTACCTCCACTTCCATGGGCACATCAATGATCACGGCTGTTTTCATCAACTCGACTACCTTAGGTTTTACAATTTCCTGCTCCTCTTTGTGAAGGTCAAAAATCAATTCGTCGTGGACTTGAAGAATCATTTTAGTTTTTAGTTTTTCGCGTTGAAGCCAGCTATGAATGTGCACCATAGCTATTTTAATAATATCAGCGGCACTTCCCTGAATGGGTGCATTGATGGCGTTGCGCTCGGCAAATCCGCGTGTCGAAATATTTCGTGAGTTGATATCCCTCAGGTACCTCCTTCTGCCCAAAATGGTTTCCACGTATTCCTTTTCTCGGGCCATGTTGATGGAGTCGTCCATGTATCTTTTGATAGCAGAAAATTCTTTAAAATAAGCTTCGATAATTTCCGATGCTTCGGTGCGTGACACATTCAGGTTTTGAGCCAATCCAAAGGCTGTACTCCCGTACAAGATTCCAAAATTTACCTCCTTTGCTTTCCGTCTCATATCGGGTGTAACCTCAGCAAGTGGAACATTGAAGACGCGTGCAGCCGTGGTCGCATGGATATCCCGGCCAGACCTGAATGCCTCGATCATGATGGCGTCTTTGGCAAAGGAGGCAGCAATCCTCAGTTCAATCTGCGAATAATCTGCAGACATAAAGAGATAATCATTGTTTCGTGGCACAAAGGCACTTCTTATTTGCCGTCCTTTTTCTGTACGAATAGGGATATTCTGAAGGTTGGGGTTCATTGAACTTAACCTGCCGGTAGCTGCTACGGCTTGCCGATAATCGGTATGTATCCTGCCATCGGTTTTGCTGATCATCTTGGGCAAAGCATCTACATACGTAGATCTTAGTTTTTCGTACTCACGAAATTCCAGCATCTTCCGAACGATTTCATGATCTCCGGCCAACTTCAGCAACACATCTTCACCCGTGGCATATTGGCCTGTCTTTGTCTTCTTTGGTTTGTCAATTAGTTTCAGCCTGTCGAACAACACCTCCCCAACCTGCTTGGGCGAGGCGATATTGAACTCCATTCCAGCCAGTTTGTAAATTTCCTTCTGAACTTTTTCACTGTCTGTCTTCAGCGCCTCGGACATCCAGGAAAGCGTTTCTACATCCACTTTTACGCCTTGCGATTCCATAGCAGCCAGTACATATACAAGCGGCATTTCAATATCAGTCATCAATTTGGCGTGCCCTTTTTCCTCGAGGATTTTCTTCAGTTGTTGCTTTAGTGGCAATGCCAACGCTACACGCTCACAAATGTTATCTTCTGATCGCTCACTGTTCACCATTTGGTAATCCAGAAATTGGTTAGCCAGAATGTCCAGTTCATGGGAAGATTCTGCTTCAATAAGATAATGCGCCAACAGGGTATCAAACAAAACTCCTTTTACTTCTATCCCATATTTCAGAAGAGACAATACAGAAAGTTTAATGTTGTGCCCGCACTTGCCAATGCGTTCTTCTGTAAAAATGTTTTTAAACTCGTTTAAAATTTCCTGCTCCTTGCCAACATCAAGTGGAACAAAATAGGTTTCTCCCGGAATAGAGAATGCCAAACCGATTATTTTAAAGTCAAAATTAAGTTCATCATCGCTAAGCACCTCAATGGCAATTTCAGTTTGCTCCAATAATTTTGAGGCCAGCGTGATTCGCGCTTCAACCGTATCCGCACGTAGATACTTTGATTTGCCAGCATCAATTCCTTTTTCTTTTGCCACAACGGTTGCACCAAACATGGAAAGCTGCGAACCTTTAGCATTCTTTTCTTCACTTTCAACTCCGGCTTGTGTTGAAGCATTGGCAAAAGCGCGCGTCATGATCGCCCTGAATTCCAGCTCTTCAAAAATTGGTCTCAGCGCTTCTTCGTTGAGCGGTGTGTATTTCAGTTTCTCTTCATTAAATTCTACCGCCACATCCGTAACGATGGTTGCCAGTTTTTTTGATAGGATTGCCTGGTCGCCAAACTCCTCCACTCTTTCCTTCTGCTTTCCTTTCAGCTCACCGGCATGAGCAACAATATTTTCAACCGACCCATATTGTTTGAGGAGTGTGGCTGCCGTCTTCGGACCAATACCTGGTATACCCGGAATATTATCTGAAGTATCTCCCTGCAACCCAAGCATATCGATTACCTGAGAGACATTATCAATATCCCACTTTTCGCATACCTCCTTCTCGCCCATTACATCCACAGCATTGCCCATGTAAGCCGGTTTATACAGGTAAACATTTTCCTTTACCAGTTGCCCAAAGTCTTTGTCCGGAGTCATCATATAAACCTCAAATCCTTTGGTTGAAGCCTGGGTTGCCAGCGTGCCAATAATGTCATCCGCCTCAAATCCATCCATTTCCAATATTGGAATATTGAAGCCTCTGATAATATCTTTTACAATGGGAATACCATATCGGATATCTTCCGGTGTCTCCTGTCGAGTAGCCTTATAGTCTTCAAAAATTTCATCCCGAAAAGTAGGAGCGGATGTATCAAAGGCCACGGCAATGTGGGTCGGCCTTTGTTTCTGCAGGACTTCAAGGAGTGTATTGGTAAAGCCGAAGGGAACGGATGTGTTCCTGCCCTTGGAGTTTATTCTTGGATTCTTCGTAAAAGCAAAGTGAGCACGGTAAATTAAGGCATAAGCATCCAGCAGGAACAGTTTTTTTGTGTTTTTCGACATGAGAGCAACTTAATCAACGAAAGTAAACATTAGTATAAATATTGTATTTTTATCGAACCTCAAATTCAACCAATAAAGTTTGTAACCCCTACAACTATGAATGGACCCCTGGAATATTTTCTGCATTGGGAAGAAGAAGTACCCAATGATGTAGTCTTCAGACAACCCTTTGGCAATACATGGAAAACGAGAACCTGGAAGGAGGCAGGGCAAGAAATAAGGAGAATTGCCGGCTATCTTCAATCGCTTCAATTTCCTCCTAAAAGTCATATTGCCATACTTTCTAAAAACTGTTCTGAATGGATAATGGCTGATCTCGCTATCATGATGGCCGGTCATGTCTCTATCCCTGTATATGCCACGCTTTCTGCGGACGGTGTACATCAGGTATTGGAGCATAGCGAATCAAAAGCTGTTTTCATAGGAAAACTGGATGGGTATGAATCCATGAAATCGGGGATCCCTTCCCATTTGGAAAAAATAAGTATTTCAACGTATGGAATAAAGGAAGGCGCGATTTGGGAGGAGTTGACTAAAAATCACCAGCCTATAGACAAGCCTGCTACAATACATCCAGATGATTTATTGACTATCATTTACACTTCTGGTACTACCGGCCACCCCAAAGGCGTGATGCACTCCATGAATTCGTTTGATACGACAGTGAAGATGGCCATGCGAGTTGCAAAATTTCCGCTACGACCAAGAGTTATGTCCTACCTGCCGCTTAGCCACATTGCGGAGCGCCTTGGTGTTGAATTTGAAGGCCTATACTTAGGTGGTCAATTTAGTTTTCCCGAAACCCTTGATTCATTTGCTAAGAATCTGGCCGACACGCAACCAAACTATTTCATAGCCGTGCCTCGCATCTGGACAAAATTTCAGGAAAAAATTCTGGAGAAGATGCCACAAAAAAAACTTGATCGTTTGTTGTCGATTCCCATATTGAGCACGATTGTCAAAAATAAAATTCAAAAGAAACTGGGATTGTCTAAGGCATCACTTGTTCTTTCCGGTGCTGCCCCATTGAGCAAAAGTACAATGGAATGGTACGACAGACTTGGCATTAACATTCACCAGGTTTTGGGTATGACCGAAGATTGTGTTTATGCGCACTTTAATCGTCCCGGTGCAAATAAATTTGGCACCGTGGGTCAGCCGATGGAAGGATTGCAAGTGAAGTTGTCGGAAGAAGGTGAGCTAAGGGTAAAAAGTCCGTGTCTGATGTTGGGATATTACAAAGAGCCGGAACTTACCGCTGCGATGTATGACGAAGAAGGCTATTTAAAAACAGGGGACACCGGTGAAATTGACAGTGAGGGCTACCTGACAATAATAGGCCGTGTAAAAGATCAGTTTAAGACAGATAAAGGAAAATACATTTCTCCTGCTCCCATCGAGTTGAAGATGATGCAAAACACGGACATTGAGCAGGTGTGTGTTGTAGGGATGGGGGTGCCGCAACCCATAGCACTTACTGTATTGTCGGCCAATGGAAAAGTGAAATCAAAAGAAGAAATCATCAAAAGTATTTCATCGACCATACAAGAGGTAAATAAACATTTTGAATCTCACGAGCATATAGATACAGCGGTGATTATGAAAGGCGATTGGACCATTGAAAATGGTTTGATGACACCGTCAATGAAACTGAAACGGAATGAGATTGAGAAAATTCATCTCCCCAACTATCCAACGTGGTACGCACAAGAAGGAAATGTAGTGTGGGAGTAATTCTTCTTCATTGTGAATTTTAGTTTGATTAAATTTGAAACATGAAGACTATTAAGTTAAAAAATGTAGTCTGGAGAGAGGGAAAGCATTTTGTCGCACAATGCTTTAATGTTGAAGTTTCCAGCTTCGGTGACTCTAAAGATGAGGCCTTAAAAAACCTGGAAGAAGCTCTTTCCCTCTACTTTGAGGATAATGATGACCCTCAGATCCATGAAGTGGACCATCCAGAATTAAGCGTCACAACGATTGGATGATTTTAGTTATTAGAACAGAACAAAGAAATCATAGAGCCTATTTTCTCCGTGCTTACTCTGTGTAATTACTTTGTGCTCTCTGTGGTTTGGGATAATTCAATAATTATCAAAACTTTGATTTAAAATACGCTACGGTCTTCGCCTTTGCATCCTGATAGGCCTTTTCATCAAAAATAGCATTGCTGGGATTTGCAAAACCATGCTCAGCATCGTAAGCACTAATCGTTAGTTTCCTTCCCGCCTCTTTCATATTCTTTTCAAACTTATCCATAACTTCTTTATTGATCCACTGGTCTTTCGTGGCCCAAATATTCAGGACATCACTATTTAAATATTTTAAACGATTTACATCTTCTTCCGGCATTCCATAGTACATCACACAGCCTACTGTTTGTTTTCCTGCAGTAAGAGCCGCCTGCAGTGATTGTCCCCCACCAAAGCACCAGCCTACTGTTCCCACCTTTGCACTTGTTCCAGCATAAGCCAGCGCTCCTTTTACAATCGCATCTCCGCGCTCTTTCTTAAATGCTTGCATATACTTACCTGCATTTTCCCGATCGGTGGCCAGTTTACCGTCATACATATCAAGCGCTATCACATTCACATTACCCACCTCTGTGTGTAAATCCTCCGCCCATTTTTTGATGTTGTCATTTAGTCCCCACCACTCCTGAAATACAAAAATCCAGTTGTCAGTTTTTTGAGTAGCCATTATTACATAGCCATTACCTTTGGTACCATCAGGACAATCAAAGGCGACCATCTTACCGCCAGCCTGACTGAGATGCGTATAAGCCCTTGGCATCTGATGTTCGTTGTTGAAACTTTTGTTGGAAGCAAACAAGGCAAACTTCTCTGTGGCTGGTGTGTGACAAATAGTAATGTCTGATTGACCAAATGCCAGGATTGACATCAATAACATGGCTTGGACTAGGTAAACGTTTTTCATGGTAACTTTTTAGATTTTTACAATTTGAGGAACAACATAACGGCATAAATAGTTTACTCTTTCCACTGTCCTGTGATCACACGATCATAGGTAATAAAATCAGTATTGATTGGATCAAATCCTTTCTCTCGTAATAATATGGCTACCTGACCCCGATGATAAGTGGAATGATTTACCAGATGAATCATAATCTGTTCTACATTATTTTTATAAGGATCCCCAACATAATTATTGTAAACCAGCTCTCTATCAAAGCTTTCTGAGTGCTCTACAAATTCCAGCCACTTTCTTGTTATCTCTTCATTCATCTCAATCAGCCTGGGCAATGTGTATTGTTTCCAAAGGGGATAGGGTTCTGTGGGTTCTCCTTTTATACGGCTAAGCCAGATAAAGAGCGCCGAAATCACATGACTCATCAGGGTAAGCATTTTTTCATCCTCAATTTTTTGCTTCTCTAACGCACTGAGTACCCGTTGATTTGCCCATTGATTGTACTGATATAATTTCAGGAAATACGATTTCATGCAGCTAAATTCTGAATTTTGACCATAAAATTATAATACAAATTCAATTAACGGCCAACTACAGGTATCGTGCGATTATTAAATACCCCAAATCTTAATCAATTCATTACATTAAGGAAGCCAGGGAAAGTTTTTAATTCCATTAATTTTGAAAAAAACTATCATGAACCGATTAATTAATCTACTGGCGGTATTAGCCTTTCTCTCGTTTCTATTCTCTTGCGATACTAAAAAAGAACCCATCCCCGATCTATACCTTGATCCGGTTGCGGCACTTTATGACTCCACACTGAAACCATTTTATCATGGTGTTGCCTCCGGTGATCCAGTGGCGGATAGGGTTATCCTATGGACGCGCATTACGCCGGTTAAGCCTGTATCGCGTATACCTGTGAAGTGGGAAATTGCCGAAGATCCCGATTTCTCATCCGTGTATAAGTCGGACACCACCAGCACTACCTCCGTTCGTGATTATACGGTAAAAATAGATGTGGATGGACTTCAGCCTGATCATATTTACTATTATCGCTTCACTGCTTTCGATAAAACTTCGATAACCGGCAGAACAAAGACAGCCCCTGTGATTGCGGATAGTTTACAATTTGCTATAGTAAGTTGCAGCAACTGGGAATGGGGATATTTTAATGCCTATGAAAAAATTGCAGAAAGACCTATCCTTGACGCGGTGTTGCATCTGGGTGATTATATTTATGAATATGCGGTAGGCCGGTATGGTGATACTACTATTGGAAGATTCAATCTGCCTGCACATGAGATCGTTACCTTACAGGATTACCGAACTCGCTATTCTCAATATCGCACGGATGTAGGATCGCGCAAGGTACATCAGCAGCATCCCTTTATCACGATATGGGACGACCACGAAATAGCCAATAATTCCTATGTTGACGGAGCGCAAAATCACCAACCCGAACAAGGGGATTATGAGGAGCGAAAAAGAGCCGCGCGACGGGCATATTATGAGTGGCTGCCCATAAGGGAAAGCACAAAACTATACCGATCTATTTCATTTGGCCCATTAGCTGACCTGATTGTGCTGGATGAAAGACTTGCCGGTAGGACCAAACCGGTTGATAGCCTCAGCGATCCCAGCTATGCTGATGATTCCAGAAGTATGTTGGGGAAGGAACAACTTCAATGGTTTGAAAATGAACTCTCTTCCTCACGGGCAGCCTGGAAATTGATTGGGAATCAGGTGATATTTTCTGATGTGGATCTGAGTCAGGTTTTACCCAGCATGCCCAGAAATCTTGATTCATGGGATGGATACCCAGCTGAAAAAAAACGGATTAAGGAATTGATTGTGAACAACCGAATACGCGATGTTGTTTTTCTTACCGGTGATACTCATGCTTCATGGGCATTTGAAGTAGCAACCGATGTGAATGAAACCTACGACCCGCTGACGTCCCGGGGAGCCTTTGCCATAGAACTAGGTACACCCAGTATTTCGGCCTCCAATAGTGATGAGCGAACCCCCACTGAAGAGGTAAAGAAAAGTGAAGTAACGTTGATGAATAGTAATCCTCACATCAAGTATTCCAATAACCGGGATCATGGGTATTTGATTCTGACACTCACCCCATCGCAAGCTGATGCTGAATGGTATTATGTTTCTACTTTGCGTAAGCAGGGAAGTGAAGTTTCTCTGGGGAAAAAAATCAGCGTTCAGAAAGGAACAACTAAAATACAACTGTTGGAAAATTAATCTTCACTCTTGCTTACCAGAATATTATCAAGATTGCCATTTTCGGTGAGGAGAATGGCAATATTTCTGGTTGATGGAAATTGCGCCAACGAAACAAGCAAAATAGAAGTAATGGGCACTGACAAAAACATACCCAACAGATCCCATACATAACCCCAAAAAGAAAGAGCAAGTACAACCACCAGCGGGCTAAGGTTAAGCGACTTCCCCATCAACTTGGGTTCAATGTAATTTCCTACAATGATCTGAATAGTCTCCACAGCTAAAAAAACCCAAACAAATGACCAGATTGACCCAAACTGAACTATTGCAAAAATAGCAGGGAGGAAAGTAGCGATCAGCGACCCGATGTAGGGTATGTAATTGAATAGGAAAATCAGAAAAGCCCACAAGAATGCATAATCAATTCCAAACAAAAGCAAGACGATATAACTGAGCCCCCCGGTAAGGATACTGATTCCTGTCTTGAGTGTGATGTACTTGTTGGTAGATACATAAATTTCATTGAGTACATTTTGTATGTGCTCTCTTTTGTTGGGTTCAGGAAAAATCAGGTCAATCTTTTTAGAAAACGTTACTTCCTCCAACAACAAAAAAACGATATAAATGATGACAATGATTATGTTGCCAACGGTAGCCGACAGGGAAGAAACCGTAGCGGCCAAAAATCCCTGTAAATCCAGTTTTTCGGCCTGGCTTTGCATACTGTCAATGATGTTGGCAAATCCCATTGACTCTCCCATATTTAAAAGGAACGTGTTTAACGTGCTTTTATAAGTTGAAAAGTTAACAACCAGCTCACTAAGATTATAGATGATCAGATTGAGTGTACCCTGAACGGTACCAAAAATCAAAACCATCGCCAGGGTGATGCGCAACCACCTGGGCAACTTCTTGCCTATGATGGTAATCTTGCCAATGTACCCGTAAATTGTTTTGATGAGATACCAAACCATCACGGCCATCACAAATGGCTTGAGCAATTCTTTGAAATAAATAATAAAAAATATTAGCATGCCCGCCAGGATGGCAAGTATCAAGGTTTTAAAAGCTAAGGTTTCCGAAAAGGATCTGGACTCCATTAGTTTGACGAGATCAAAATATCTGTACCTAAAAATTTATTGTCTGCCGTAGTATACCACCTGCGTTTCCTGGGAATACGCATATCGCCAACTCGCACCTCCTCATCCAAAAAGATAACCTCGCCCTTTTTAGCGGGTTCATCCTTGTAAAACTTATATCCAATCAAAGCATAATTAGACTTGTCAAGATAAAAATACCAAATATCCTGCTCGTAGGGTACTCGAAGCACATAACATGATGTGCCGTCAAATTCTTCCTCCATTACTTTTGAATCCAGTGGCGTCCCTTCATCCGTCAGCTTCATGGGCAATCCCCATAAATACAGATAATAATTTCTTGTCCTTTTTACCTGATCGCAGTCTTTACCTTCCGGTATCTGTTCGCATTTATCCATAGTGATCGCCATGCTATTTCCATCTTCCTCAAGTTGAAAAAAACCTCTACTGTTATCAATTGTTACTGAAGATTTTCGGTCAGGCCCACTGGGTCTTTCCGACAAAAACTCCAATTGGTGACTAAACGAACGCCATGTTCCTTTAGGATCATGGTACTGAATAGATTTTTTCAAAACTTGCTGCGCCTCAGGTTGCTGCCCCATTACAGTCAAATGGGAGGCAGCAATCCATAAAATCATAATCAGGTGCTTATTTGACATAAATACTACGCGTTTGAAAAATCTCCTGAGGCCTGGCATCGATCTTGTATAAAACCTGCAGGTCGGTTCTTTTATTGTTATCTTGTATTTGAAATCTTACACGTTGAATAGTATAATCTGCTTAAAAATATGCGATTTATTTCATTATTTACAGTCTTAGTTGCTTTTTCAATTTATTGCCAGGGTCAGGTTATCGGCAAAGTCTTTCCTGCCATGGAAGCCGAAACCGTAGAGGATCAAAAAGTATCATTGCCTGATGACACCAAGGGGAAATATACTTTATTGGGGCTTGCCTATTCAAAAAAATCAGAGGATGAATTGAACTCTTGGTTCCAGCCTGTCTTTGAAAAATTCATTCAAAAAACAACTGGCCTGATGGGCGGATTCGGCTACGATGTAAATGTTTATTTTATTCCCATGTTTACCGGTGTCAATGCGGCAGCAACAGGCACAGCCAAGCGGAAAGCGCTCAAAAATATTGATCCTCAGCTTCTCCCTTATATCCTTTTTTATAAAGGTGAGCTGAAGACGTACAAAGCCGAATTGGATTTTGAAAAAAGGGATATTCCTTATTTTTTTGTGTTGGATAAGAATGGTAAAATCGTGTTTGCGACTTCCGGTGGCCATTCCGAATCTAAAATGGATCAGGTGGAAGAGACCATTGAGTAACAAAGAAAAGGCTATTGCATTGATGCACCATATAAATTTTTATTAAGTTTATTATTGGATGGATTTGCCGTACTTGAGGATAGTAAAAACTATCATACTGACTCACCTGGGTAGTATGAAATGACATTTTTAAGGTAAAAAGCCTACCATCAGCGTATTTTGATGAGTGGCCGAAACAATGAGAATTAAAATCCATCGTCTTCCACTTCTTCTTTCTTCCTTTTAGCCGGCCCGGTACCGCTGCCCAGGCTATAAGGAACTTCCAGGCCATAGTATTTCTTACGAAAGTTATTGATGAAAACAAGGGTCTCCTCATCGCTGCCGGGAATGAAAACCAACTCTCCGATTTTAGCTTTGGCTGCATTGGTTCGCTTAGCAATGGTTGTATTAAACTCTGGGTTGGAAGAATGCACCATCAACCGATTATCTTCCATCCCGAAGTAATACCAGGAGTCAGGTGAGGCTTTAAAAAACACGTGATATACCGGCGTGCCATCTTCGTTTTTCTTCAACTCCATGAATCCCTCAAACGCACCATTGATATCACTTCGCAGAATATTGCTGAGTCCAAGCTTTCCTTCACTGTAAAATGCTTTGTATTCCTTTGAGCGCTTCAGGTTAAAATTGGAAAAAACCAAAGGCCTGCCCAACACCGGGATTGTAATCAAGGACGTATAAGCTTGTAAGGATTTTTGCTCAAAATCCTTTACTGCCTCTTCGCCAACAATATCCGCGATCTTATACAATAGCTCTGTCTGATCGCCAAGGCCTTCATCAGCGCCTTCGTTTTTGATCACGTTCTGCAGGTCAAGTGCCATTAGTTGCAAAGCCTGAGATGGCACGTTCATATCCACCATCAAAAAGGTATTCATCCGGATATCATTGGTTTCCAGATTACCTGATCCCAATACCGTGGCCGTGATGCTGAAATCCTTTCCCCTGTCTTCAAAAAAATTGACTTTACCTTCAAATCTGACCTCCTGTTTATCTTCATTGTAGGCAAAAACTTTTCCCGTTAGCTTTTCGCCCGTGGCTTTCAATCGGTCCTCAATTTTAAATTCACCACTTTCTTTATCAAAAAATAGCGAACCGCTGGGTAAAAAGAAATCATCGTCATCGGGATTTTTCTTATCGAAGACAAACGTGATATACAAGCTATTGTCTTCGGCAAAATGAAGACCGGCTTCGGCTTTGCTTCCTTCTTCCGTCAGCGCATTGTCAAAATCAACGAACACCTCCTTCTCATCTCCGCTCTGCACATATTGTATCCATGTATTGTAATTCTTAATCTTCTTAAGATCCAGTTTTACACTACCATTCAACTCCAGAGCGGGTCGTGTTGCATACATTACCATATCCCCTTTATAAAATATTCTTGGTGCAAGCACAATCTTATCGACCTCGGCTACAGCTCCGTTGGCCACAGTTTGTTCAGTTGCTATCAAATCGGTTGATTGTCTTCGGCTTTTAGTTGCCGCTGTGATAGGCTCCAAATGAAAATCTGTCATTTTGATCGCAAATGTATCATTGACAGCATTTACATACTGATAAATCGCGTAGCCTGAAAACTCTTTCCTGGAGAGGATATCTACCACACCTCCTGTAAGTCGATGATAGGCATTCAGCGTATCGATTACGATGGTCGTGTTCTTTAGTTGTCCGATCCGGGAATTTTCCAAAATAAGAATCTCATTATTCTCCGGGGTAATCCTCGCATCGGCAACCACAATGAAAGGAATGCCGCTCACTTTCAGCTGTTGTGATTGAATGTCGTATTCAGCACGCTCGGCATTAAAATTTAATGAATCCAGCTCTTTACGTGTGGTATAGAAATAAGAATTCTCCAGTGGCACTTCAGGATCTTTGTTCATCACGATTTTTTGTGTGTTGAGATCCCACCTCGCTTCCGGTATGGACGTTTTGAATTGAGCGTAAGGAAATTCAAAAGAGGCTTCACCGGCTATCTCCGGGCTGATGTCGGCATAGTTTTCCTCCAGGTTAAATTTCAACCTCACGTCATCCGCTGCCAATGCCGGCTTGTCGGGATTGGTGGTTTTTACCTGAAAGTCTGCATGCCGCGCACTAAATTCTTTGGCCGAGAATGAAAGTTGTTCAGAAATCGCTTCAGATCCACGTGTGATCAGGCGGCCATTGCCCGCTACACCGCCTTTTGAAACGATAAGCTCACCATGCAGTTGCGCTGTAGATTCATACAGGTTAAAAGGGTCCCGCTGATTGATTAACCCAAACCTGTCCTGCTTGGGCAACCATTTGAGTTTAAATTCTGTAAGTGTTATTTGGGGAAACCATACTGATCCAAATTGACTCTCTGAAATCTGACCAATATTACCACGGCCTACGACTGAATCAGGGTAAAAAACAAAGTCATTTGACTCTACACTTGCGGCCAAATAATCTATCCGACCCGTAGCCCGAATGCCGGCATTGTCCAAACTCATTGCGCCTACCATTTTGCCATCTCCTTGAAACAACTGATAGCCTGCCGATGGAATGGCGTGTGTAAACCCTAGCGATTTATCAGGCATGGTATGCAGTTTCTCCTTGAAATTGGGAAACATGCCACTTGAAACGAATGTGCCCTCAAAATTGATAGACCCGGGATCGGCATCGTTAAGGCTATCCAGTTTGAATGGAGGTACTACAAAAAATACGGAACGGTCATAGGCGCCGTTCAATACTTCCCTTCGATTAAAATAAATCACACCTCCTGCGGTGGCATCAAGTCGTGGAAAGTTGGGGATATTTTCCTTGCCTGATTTATTGTCGGGCCGACTGATGAATAACGTCCCTGAGGACTTCGAAGTATTTTGCATCCCGGCGGCTGCCGCTGCTGTGGAGTCTGCACCCACCATCGCATTGTTCACCCTGCGTCTGATGCTTTGTCCGCGGGCATTGGTTTCGGTAATGTAAAACCGAATAGAATCGATGTGATTGAGGTTGATAAAAAAACTATCGTACTTCAGTGTGAAATCTTTACCATTAATCTCAAAATTTCCTGCCGTTATTTTACCATCAAATTTAATATCCCTATCCTGCAACAAGGTAATAAGACTACTGTCCGGTTTAATGACAACATTGAGCGAATCACTGACACTAAATTCTTCCACACCCCTTACATTCATTCTCCCATCTACAAAATTGATAGTCGCATTGGCTGGCCCATCTACAATAGAGTGAATTTTCAGATTGTCGTAATCCGCATCGCCCTTGCTCGCATCGTAGTAATGCAATGCCTTATCTTTTACCTTCACATACCCCGTGCTCGAATTGTAGTCAATCATTCCTTTTTGTGCCAGGAAGGTCATGGCCATACGCATACCATCCGATCGCTGCCCGGTAGCTGTAGCAATATCATCTACGTAGAATTCCCTGATTCCATTTCTTAATGAGTAGCTGGCTACCAAAGCCAACGGGTGAAATTGAAATCCGTAACCAGCGAGAATTCTGAAGTCTTCCGGGTCGTAATAGTCTACCGACTCCAGCACCATGGGAGACTGACTGCGACCGCCAAAACTGTAAATATTAAGACTATCTGAATTAAGATCCCATTGCAATTTATCCGCAGCAAAATCTATATTGAAATAGGAAGATGCGTAAGGAGCATTTCTTAAATATCCATTTTCCTTTTGCAATACCAGGTGTTGTTTTCCAAAATTGTAATAGAATTGATTGGCCGGATGATAGATAGAATCATTTTGTTGATAAATCTTGACCATCGCCCGCCTCGAAAAGATAACGGAATCCTGAAACTCGAAAAGCCGCGAACGGGCAACAAATTTCTTATCTGTTTCTCCGAATACTTCCAATCGGGCTGGGTCTCCATTTACTGATGAGCTATAAATTTTGCTTCCATTCAAAGCAAAACCACCGGTATACTTCATTTTTTCATCTCCAAGTCCCAACATCTCGATGTTACTATTAAATGACATGAATCGTGGGTACGAAGACGTTTCCGGTGTTTTGTGGCTTACGCTTTTAAATTCAAATATTCCATCGATTTTTCCGGAAGCTTTTCCCAGATAAGTAAGCTTCCCCTGATCTGCTTTTACCGCGGGCTTAGCCACATTAAAATTGTACTGCGTAAATTCAAAATACACAGAATCTTGCCCTAGTCCCGCGCTTGTCCAGTCAAATTTTCCGCCTTCTCCTACAAACGTATTGTCAAGCAAGGAGACAGCTCCTTTTGTGTCACGTAAAAAAGCCGAGTCATAGGCGGTGGAGAAATTAAAAGTAACTTTCTCAAACCGGATGAGTGGGCCGGTGAGTTCAGGCTGCGGAGGTGGTTGCATCCAGATAGGAATTGCAGGAGGCAACTCTTCTTCTACCGGATCATCCCAGCTAAAATCTTCTTGTGCATCCTGATTGTCCCAGCTTTCAAACTGATCGTCTGAATAATTTTCAGTTTGTTCCGTATCTTCAAAACTCTCCGTAAGCCCTGGAAACGACTCAACTTTTACATAATCAAAGCTATAAACATCATCTCTGAGGTGAAGCCTGTAAGATTTATCATAATGCAGCGCGTGATATTCGAAGAATTGCCTTACATTCTTAAAAAATTTTCCGGCATTGGAAGGTGTTTCATTCTCAATGACCTGACCGGCAACTGCAAGAAAGCCTGAGATGGTTGCACCATCGGCTTTCTCCCGGTCAATGGCGTTGGCAATGGCTCCGTAATAGTTGACAAACTGGGGGCGAAGCTTATATCCTTTTTGTTTCATGAGTTTGGCTTGCTGGCGAATGATCCGCTGCTGGTCCAGTCCCAGTTTATTCCATGCCGAAGCAAAACCACCACCCACAGCGACAGCGTCAACATTTCTCGAATTATCCAGGACAACAAGTATGCTGTCCTGAAAGCTAAGTTTCACAGGCTTTTGCCCGGAATCCTGAGCCCAAAGGTTTGTCATCCCTATGAATAAAACGCAAATGGTTTGTATTATCCGCTTCACGATAGCCAAAACAGTGAAATTCGTAAATAAAGCCCAAATAAGCTAAAAGAGCTCTTTGCTTAAACGTTGCATTACCCAACGATAGTTTTTAAAAATAGCCTTGATTTATTTTTTTAATTGCAGGAGGATAGAAGCCCATCCATCCCTCACTTCTGACGCATTGTGCCTGAGGTGGTACTGGTGCGCGCGTTGTACCAGTTCAGGGATATCCTTTTCATAAAATCCGCTCAGAAGAATTTGTCCCTCCGGATTGAGATAGGCGGTGTATTGAGGCAGCTCGTGCATCAGTACGTTTTTGTTGATGTTGGCCAGGATGATATCGAATTCATGATCGAAAGTCAGGTCACTGATTTTTCCTTGCTTTATCGAAATGTTTTGGCACTTGTTTATTTCAATATTTTCTCTGCCATTGATTACACTCCACTCATCAATATCGAAAGCAGAAACTTTAGTGGCTCCAAGTTTTGACGCCATAATGGAAAGAATGGCGGTGCCGCATCCCGCATCCATCACTGTTTTTCCCTGATGATCAATATCCATCTGAGCCTTGATCATGAGGTATGTAGTCTGATGATGGCCTGTACCAAAAGACATTTTGGGTGTAATGGTAATTGTATAAGGATATTCCTTTTCGATTTGATGAAATTCTGCGCGGATCAGACAACGGTTGTCTACAATAATGGGGTCATAGCTTTTTTCCCACTCTTCATTCCAGTTTTTCTTTTCAATTTTATCCCACGTAAATTCCAAAGGTTGAACCAAATGATACTTCTTTTTAATCTCATCTACACTATGTTGATCGTAACGATCTGCTTCAGCATAGGCTTCAAATCCACTTTCCTTTTCCAGAAATGAATCAAACCCTGCCTCGGCAATTTCCGCCATCAGAATTTCTGAAAATTGTGGATCGCAGGTTACGGTAAGGCGTGTATGGTACATGTAAATTTTCTCTATGCAGACTTGATGATCTCCACAAACTCTCTTGATTTAAGAGAGGCACCTCCCACTAATCCCCCGTCCACGTCAGCGCATGCAAAAAGCTCTTTCGCATTATCAGCCTTCACACTGCCTCCATACAATATTGAAATATTAGAAGCCGTTTCTTCTCCAAATTTAGAGGTCAGGTGTTTTCTTATAACAGCGTGCATTTCCTGGGCTTGTGCTGAACTTGCAGTTTTGCCTGTTCCAATAGCCCATACCGGCTCATAAGCTATTATTATTTTCTTCATGGCCTCGGCATTCAAATGAAAAAGTCCCTCTCCAATTTGAGTGCTTACCAATGACTCATGGTCGCCTGCTTCACGTATTTCCAGCGGCTCTCCACAGCAGAAAATTGGTTTTAATCCATTGGCCAAAGCGCCATCAATTTTTTGTGCCAGCAAGGGTCCGTTTTCTTCGAAAAACTGCCTTCGCTCGCTGTGGCCAAGAATAACATAGGGTATTTCCATAGACTTAAGCATCAACGCAGAAACTTCACCGGTGTAGGCTCCCGATCTATGCTCACTGCAGTTTTGCGCCCCAAGGGATATTGTTGATATCGTTCCTATTTGAGACTTCATGGGAATTAAATATGGAAATGGCGGGCACAGAATAATTTTAGTGTCACCGCTGACTTCATCTCTCACCATCCCTATCAATTCAGCAGTGAGCGTTTGTGCTTCCTGAAGAGTGGTATTCATCTTCCAGTTTCCTGCTACTATCTTTTGTCGCATAGTCTTTATATTTAGTCGTCCCTTAAAAACTCATTTTCTAAAAGTATTAAAACGATGGATTCTTTCTAATGAATTGGTAGTCTCTGTGCGCTAGGCAATCGGACCTCCGCATTACAATTGCAGTCGCACAACAAATCATCAGGGGCGGGCTGCGCCCGC
>CAYTBO010000038.1:0-27706 GCA_964436055.1 uncultured Ohtaekwangia sp. | reverse complement strand
TAAGTGCAATGCACATATCCACCTTGTATTTCTCGGTTAATCTAGTAAGTTTTTTATTTTGTTGAAATGGTTGGTGGCTACGTGGGCATAGATTTCCGTAGTTTTTAACGAATTGTGTCCTAATAGCGCCTGGATATTCCTCAAATCAGTGCCATTTTCCAATAAATGGGTGGCAAAACTGTGGCGCAGCATATGTGGGGTCACCTTTTTCCGAATTCCGGTTTTCAGGGCTGCATTTTTTATGATACAGGATATACTCCGCCCCGAGTACAATCCCCCATCCGGCCCCTCAAAAAGGTATTCCTTTGGCTTCCATAACTTATAGTATTCCCTCAATTCTTCCAAAACCCTCTTCGAGAGCAGCGTGTAGCGGTCTTTGTTTCCCTTGGCACTATCAAGCCGTATGGCCATGCGCTTACTGTCTATGTCGGTTATTTTTAGGTTGATCAATTCACCCCTGCGCAGCCCCGCAGAATACAGCAACGATACAATGCACCGGTGCTTGATATTATTGGTGTTGTCGATAATGGCCAGCACCTCCTCCTTGGAAATCACCATGGGCAACTTGTGCTCCTTATTTGGCCTTTCTATTTCATAGTAGCGGTTGGGCATGTCCAGCACAATTTCATAATAAAACTTAATGGAATTAATCATTTGGTTGATCAAAGCGTTAGAAAGACCACGATTAACCAGCAAAGCAAGGTACTCCCTAATGTGGATTTCATTCAACGCACGGACTTCTATGTCGATATAATGGTTAATAAACCTTTCAAAAAGCAATATGTATGTTCTTATGGTACTATTGGAATAACGTTTCAATTGTAGTTTTTGAAGAAATTCATCAGGGCATACTTTGTAATCTTTGCTTAACTGGCGTTTATGTACCCAGGTAATATCTCCATTGTCATTCCCTTGTGTGTTTATGGGCTTATTTTTAAATAAGTACTTGGTGTTCACCCACGCCACACCTCTGAATTTTCTGTAGATAGCTTGCAAATTTTCTGGTGTATTTTCTACAAACACTACCTGAAAGGCCTCACTCCATTTCACACCAGGAAGCTCCTTTACCAATGCGTGTACCACTTTGTGGGGGTAAAATAAAATCCCTATGCATTTCTTGCCGCCAATCAGATAATGCCTCAGGGTGATATTTTGAAGCTTTTCCATAATGAGATACTCTTTTTTTTACAATTGAGCAGAAAAAAATGATTTTAAGCGTATTTTAAGCGTTTAATAAGCGTTTAATAAGCGGATAATTGAATTAGTGTAAAAATTACCTCGTAAATGAAAACCTGCCGGGTCTGTGGAAGCGAATTAAAAGGAAGGCAAGACAAAAAATACTGCTCGATCAAGTGCAAGAATGCTCTTTATTATGAAAATCGGATACAACACGAATCCTTCTTCTTTCAGGTAGAAAAACACCTTAAAACAAATAGAAAAATTCTAAAACACTACAACAAAGAAGGTTATACCACCTTAAGAAAAGAAAAATTACTGGCCGCAGGTTTTAACCCACGCTTCTTTACGCACTATTGGAAAAACCAAAAAGGACAAGCTTATCTATTTTGCTACGAGTATGGTTTTATGGAAATTGATCAACAGCGTATAAAAAAATACCTGCTTGTAAAATGGCAGGATTATATGAAAACCTGATCCGGCTACTTTGGAGTGAAGAAACGCAGAGTCCCCAAGCGGAAACGTTGTTGAAAAAGGAAAAATGATAGCTCACTCTACCTCCATCAAGTTGGCCAATGCCCTGTTCAAGGCTTGCATACCAGCGGCATCACCCCGATTGTGACCAAGCCGTACAACAACCATATTCTTTGATGCAATAAGTATTGTCCGTTGACCTCCTGCTCCGGCCATGTAGTACGCTTCTTTGGGAATAGGCATCTCTTCCTTGCCATTGATCCAGAACAATCCTCCATATACAGGCTCCTGCCAGCCGGGCGCCAGGGTAGAAACAAAAGTGTTGTAGTCCTCTGGCAAAAGCTGTTCATCTCCCCACTTTCCATTTTGCAAATACAACATTCCCAGGCGGGCCCAATTTCTTGCTGTACCATAATCAAAGCCGGTGAGCAGCAAGTTTCCGTAAGGATCGGTTTCCATCACCTGCTTTCGGATGCCAATCTTGTCGAACAACTCCTCCTGCGCATAGGTAAGGTATTCCTTTCCATCACTCGTCAGGATTGTCTTCATCACATGTCCTAATATCAACGGATCGGAATTGTGATATCGCCCTTCCGTTCCTACAGGAAACTGCAAAGGGCGGCTATAGGAATATTCAAAGGCATCCACAGCACCGGAATAGATATAAAAGTGATCCATCAAGTTTACTTCCGGTCTTGCATCCGGGTCGCGGTGTGATAAAAATTTCAATCCACTGCTCATTTGCAATAAATCGCTGATCCGAATCTGCTTTCTTGGATCTCCTTCACGTTGCCATGCTTCTACAGGAGCCGGATCATTCAATTTGAAATAATCTTGTTGTATCATTCGCCCAATCAAAGTGGCGGTGAGACTCTTGCCCATCGACCAGCTTTCCAATTGTGTGTCTTTCGTTGTACCCGGTGCATATCGCTCTCCTATGATTTTACCATCGCGAACGACAAGGAATGCCTGCGTGAGTCCTTCAGGATCAAAGGCCATGTCTATGGCTTCTTCTACGAGTGCATTTGGCTCGGATTGTTCAACCATATCACCCATAGGCCACGGTGTAACATCCGCAGAAGGCAAACTGGTTTTAACTTCAACAGGTTCAAAGAAGAGCCCTTCCTCCGTTTGGATGATGCACCCCTGATCTCCATAATAAATTGCCGACCGGCTCAGGGAGTCTCCCAGGGAAAGGGTAACCGATCTGTTTTCATTATCTACGGTGAAGGCAACCTTACCGTGCAAATCTTCGGGCAGAAAAAAATAACCGCTGTTCGTCATGGCTTCCTCAATATTTCTTCCGGAAACGAATACCGCGGAACACATCACTTTTGCATAACCGGCAAGCCCCAGGGCCGCGTTTGTTCCTTCGGGTTTGGGCGTGCTTTCAGGCGGAGCAAATTCTGCTGATAAAGCTACCGGATCCTTGGGCTTCGGCCTTTGACAGGTGAGGAGGCATAATGGAAATAGTACGGTGAACAGGAATCTACGGGCATATTTCATGGGCGCATCAATTGGACTACTAATATAATTTATGCGGACGGTATTTGGCATACCGCTCATACGAAGGACTCGAAAGCGTATTTTTATTAAAACACCGGTATGGTAAGGAATTAATAATGGAATCATTTTCATGAAAAATTGACATTTTTGACCTTTATTCGTGTCTTATAAGATAGTGTGGAGACTGGTCAGTTCAGAAACATCATTTTCGACCTCGGTGGAGTAATCATCAATCTTGAAGAGGAGCGTACCATTAAAAGATTTGCGGCAGTAAGCAAGCTCGCAGAGGAACGGTTGCGTGCCCGGATTCTGAAATTTGACGAATACCTGGCTTACGAAAAAGGTTTGCTTTCGGATGCACAGTTCAGGCAAATCATTCGTGATCGATTTTTACTGGAGGCATCCGACGAAGAGATTGATTCCTGCATGAATGCCATGTTGCTGGATATTCCGCATGAGCGTCTCAGGTTGTTGGAGAGGCTAAAAGGCTCCTTCAAATTATATTTACTGAGCAATACCAACAATATTCACTTCACGCGTTTCAATGAAATTGTTGCTGATACCGTCAAGGTGCCGGCTATGGATGTGTTTTTTGATAAAGCTTACTACTCTCATCAGATTGGGATGCGGAAACCGGATAAAGATATTTTTGAACGGGTACTGGCGGAAAATCAACTGGTGGCTTCACAGACTTTATTCATTGATGACAATGCGGCAAACATAGACGGTGCAAAACAGGCCGGCTTAGCGGCATTTCACCTTACCCACCCAGACCAACTTTTTGACTTGTTCTCATGAAGATTACACCCAAAGAAATACTGGTTCATGGTTCACTCTTTGTGGTCACCTTCATCACCACCTCACTGGCCGGTGCTGAATGGACGTATGGAAAATCTGTACTTGTGGAGGGCTTTACGTGGGCGGATTTCTTCAGCGGCATGCATTACTCCATTCCCTTTCTGTTTATTCTTACTGTGCATGAGTTTGGTCATTATTTTACAGCCATTCACCACAAGGTGCCTACTACACTTCCTTACTATATTCCGCTACCGCCTCTTTCCCTGATGATCGGTACCATGGGTGCACTCATTCGCCTGAAAGGAAAAGTGACTTCGAAGCAACATCACTTTGATATCGGCATTGCCGGCCCGCTGGCTGGTTTTGTAGCAGCACTGGCTGTGTTGTTGTATGGATTTACACATTTGCCACCACCGGAATACATTTTCCAATTTCATCCGGAATACGAACAGTTTGGATTGGCATATCCCAACTTTGTTTACCAACCGGAATACCTGGCTGCCCATGGTGGCGCTGACATAGCGCTGGGTAAAAACCTGTTGTTTATTTTTTTTGAAAATTTTATCGCGGATCCGTCCAGGGTTCCCAACGTACACGAGATCATCCATTACCCCTATTTGTTTGCAGGCTTTTTGTCCCTGGTTTTCACCAGCATCAACCTGCTGCCTATCGGGCAACTGGATGGCGGGCATGTGGTGTATGGACTGTTGGGTTTCAAAGGACACAAACAGGTAGCCTCCGTGGTATTCATCCTTTTCCTTTTCTACGCGGGATTAGGTTACGTAAGCCCAACCTCACCGGCAGAAACACTGGTTTGGGAAATACCTCTTTTTATTTTCTTCTTATACTTATGCCTCACCGGATTGCGTATGCGCTGGCAGGATACCCTGATGTACGCGCTCGGAATTTTTGCCCTTCAATATGTAATGACCGCCATCCTTTTCCCCGGTATCACCGGATACCCCGGTTGGTTGCTGTTTGTGTTCATCATCGGCCGATTCATCGGGGTGCAACATCCGCCCTCGGCCATTGAGGAACCGCTGGACTCAACCAGGGTAATGCTGGGATGGTTTGCCTTATTCATCTTCATCATCACGTTTGCGCCCAATCCCCTCGAAGTATCGATTACGGGAATTACTCCACCCTGATGCGGTGAGTAGAAATTTCCTTTTTGGTTTGTACCCTTAGGATATATATACCCCGCGGTGCACTGGATAATTGAACAAACTTTCCTTCTCCATGATCCTGCAGGCTGAAATCTACAGAGCGGCCGGTCAGATCGAAAACCTTAATGTCCTCAGGATCGCCCACCACCACAAAGCTCCCTGAAGATGGATTTGGGTAGAAGGCAGGGGAGACCGTTTCGTTTTGTTCCACCCCGGTAATGATTCCATCTCCTTTTCCAAATACCGGCCTTATCATTAGGCTCCCCTTAAGTGTAGTATTTTGTTCCCAGGCACCGTTGATGTTGTAAAAAATCTTACTTCCCGAATCGGTATTCTTGTCCAGGCCAATAGCCAGAACGGAGGGCGCTGTTTGTCTCCATCCTACATAAAATTGATTCTGAACACCGACAAAGCGACTGGGCACCATCCTCCAGAAATTATTTTGCGTTCTTCGCTGCACGGTTACATTTTCAGTGTGCAGAAATGATCCGGGATCTCCCGTCAAATCCTTCAGTATCAGTATTTGTATGGATTGCGTGATGTCTTCGCCAAATTTGGGAAAATACAAATCCAGGGCCACGATGGTATCCGGACTTAGCGTTTTCATGTTAAACAGATAAGCGAGTTGTGCTCCGGGCTGGTTGAGGGCCGCACCAAATTCAGCTTCCCCGTCATCATACGCGTAATAATTCGCCAGGGTAAATTCTACCTGTGTTGTATCATTGTGTCTGAAATCGATAGGGGAATAACGTATTTCATCATAGTCACCCAGCGGATCGGCTACCGAAGGCACTACGTTGTCTCCGGAGTTGATCCATAGTTTTAACTTTATCCTTGCGGCCGAATCTACGGGTGCCAGCATGGATAGATCGGGTAATGTCTGTAACGATGTTTTTCTGAATTCCAACGGCTGCAGTGGATTGCCAATGGAGGTCGCTTGATCCAGCACGTGTGTAAAAATCAATTCCGTATTGTTTCGATAGACAAGCACCGAATCTTCAGAATCGTAGTTGATAGGCTGTACGTCACTATCGTTTGTGTTGCCGGGTATGAATTCCAGGTTGTGAAGTGAAATCACCGGAGGAAAAAGATTGGCCGCCGGATCTTCCATAAAATGATTGATCGGCATGGCGTAATATTGATTGAACATGGTGGTGAGTGCAAGGTTGATCGTGCGATCGGGGTAGCTGGTGTCTGTTGCGAATCGCCCTTTATTCAAATACACATAATCAATATTCCAGGTATCCCAGGGCCCGGATAGCCTTCCAAAACTTTGAATGCTAAACTGGAATTCTTCATGAAAGTATTGCGCTTCGCTTATGGCTATTAGTATTTGTGTAAATACGGTGCGGTCAAATGTTCCATCATTTTCCACGGTTCTCACCGTTATCCAGTTTCCATCGGCGTTTTTTAATAATACCCTTAGCTGATCGCCCGGGTCGGGCGGCTCACCATTACCCTGGAACTGAAAATAAAAACTAAGGTAAACGGTGTTTCTTTCCTCGAGTGGAACTTCATCCAGCCGCAGCGGCCTGGAGATGAGCCGATCGGCAATTCCTTTTGCCAGTACATCGTTTACGCTGTAAGGATTTCCTAATGAGTCCAGTCCGTCAAAGGTGGCAACACCTTGCGATGGTGGATTCACACCGATCCCCGCGCTTACCGTTACGGATTTTCCATGCAGCCAGAGCGTATCGTGAACAAAACCGGGAATGTTGTTAAAGGAAAAATCATCCCAGAAGGGCAATGACATGGGTGTTAATGCCTTGGTGCGTGCGGCAGTCGGTTTATTTTTCTCTGTGAACTCCTTTGCAATAGGGTAAAGGGTGAACTGCGCGGCGGCCATTTGAAAACTGGCCACAAAGAAGCCAATCAGCCACCATTCTTTTTTTCGCCCCATACTAAGGGATCTCCATGTTAGCTTGTTCTTCACTGTCATCCTCGTTTTCTTGCGGTTGCTCATATCCGCGCGGCGCCAACCATAAATCAACCGGATCGCCTACTCGCACGAGTTCGTTTACATCCGGATATTGCTTGAAAACGACCGGAGTGATGCCTGTAGTATCTACCCCGGGTGGGATTTCAACAAGACCCAGATAGAGATTCCATCCTTCTAGCTTAAACAAAGCCGTTTCATAACTATCGCCAAGGAGGCTGCCGATCCTGAAATCGGATTTACCGTATCCATCGCCCACTACCAGATCGATAACGGCTCCTTTAGGTACACGGGTGCCGGCTTCTATTGACTTGCCCATATACCTCATTTCTTTCACCAGGTTCAGGAACGGACTGGGCTCCAATATAATGTGTCCGCGTTTCAACTCATTGCTTTTCAAAACGACTTCCGCGTTAATGCGGGATCGATCAACCAATTCCGGCATGGGCACGGTGGGCGGCGTCACCCGGTTCAGCGTCAGGTATATTTTCCGATTCTCTTTTACTTTGGCATCTGCCCTTGGAAACTGCTGAAGAACCGTTAACGGAGGATAATCCTCAGAATATGAGGAGTCACTAACCTCATAGCGCAAATCATGATCCGATAAAAACTCCCCCAGCTTATCAAGTTCCATGCCCTGCAAGTCAGGAACGGTTATCGTTTCACCATGGTTGGTGCTGTTGGGCAGGTAAAGATAAAAGTAGAAAATGGAGAGGAATGCTAACAAACCAACTGCTACACTCAAGCTTATCAGCAGTGATCCAAGCGTATTTGATAAAAAGGGAAATTTAAACTTCATGGTTAAAACTTCAATGCGGACTGATAGTCCTTTTCAATTCGTTTCGAATGGGTATATCGTTCCATACCCAATTGGATCAGGTTGGAAATAAGTGCCGTGAAGCTGATACCTCTTTCTTCCCACATCATGGGATACATGCTGGAGTTAGTAAACCCAGGAATGGTATTGATTTCGTTCACGTAAACTTTTTCCTGCTCGTCGAGAAACAAATCAACGCGTGCAAAATCTTCACACTGCAATTGCTGATAGGCTTTAATGGAAACTTCTCTTATTTTTTCCTGAACCTTCTCATCGAGCTGAGCCGGAACTTCAATTTTCACGGCTTCACCGTCTACGTATTTGGCATCGAACGTATAAAATTCATACGCTTTGCTGACTTTGATTTCTCCGGGCAGAGAAGCCTGAGGCGGATTATTACCAAGAATCGCGCATTCAATTTCTCTGCCTTTTATATACGCTTCTATCAGAACACACTCATCATACCGGAACGAATCTTCAAGGGCTTTTTCAAAATCACTTTTACGGCTCACTTTGGATACGCCAACGGATGATCCCAGGTTGGCAGATTTTACCATAAAAGGTAAACCTATTTTAGCAACGACTTCATCGAAGGAAATTTTCTCCTTTTCTTCATTGCGGTAAAACAAAAAGTCGGTGATGGGAATTCCTGCCTGCTGCATAAGTTGTTTTGCCACCAGCTTACTCATGGACACAGCTGAACCCAGCACACCCGTTCCCACCATGGGTATATCCATGGCTTTTATCAACCCCTGAATGCTCCCGTCTTCGCCATCCGTGCCGTGCAACATGGGAAAGATTACATCCGGAAGGAAAGACTTGCCATCCTCCGTTTCGAACCTGGGATTTCCCGGATCCAAAACCAATTTAAGCTTGCTTCCCTGCTCAATATCCTTGTTTACAGAGGGCGTTGCGTACCATACGCCTTTTCTTGAAATGCCGATACAGTGAATTTCGTAAAGGTCTTTGTCAATGTATAGTTCAATATTTCTGGCGGAATTGATGGAAACGCCATGCTCAACGGAACGGCCTCCAAACAGAATACCAACTTTCAGTTTATTCATCACAAGGTTTCAACCTCAAATATGCCCAGTATTTAGCGGATTTCCACTAAAAAATTGTACCAAAACATAGTTTTCGGCTAGCGGCTGATAAACACTTTGGTTGCTTCAATTTTATTGGCAGCCTGAATCCTTACTATGTAAATTCCTGCACGTTGATTTACCATATCGAAGGTATAGGTTTGATTAAGATTGTCCGGCAATAAATTATCCAACACCACCTGACCCATGGTATTATAAATTTGAATTCGCGAAGTCTCCTTTTCAGGCAGGTTAAAGGTGATTTTGACTTCTGTACTACTCGTCATGTACACATTGTACTGAGCGGATGCCTGGGGTGGAGCGGGGTTGTCATCATTGAACAACTCAATATCATCCAGGTATAGGTTATTACCATTATCATTGGTAACCACGAAAGCAAGTCTTGCATTTTGTTCACCGGCCAGGTCATTCAAATTGATAAACTCATGTTGCCAGTCCTGATCATCGGCAGGTATCCAGGCCTCTGTGCTGCTTCCCGATGAAAATTGATTTCCCGTTTGGTCAAACTCGGTATCTATGAAAGTATTTCCACCATCAATGGAAGATAGTATGCGCAGACGCTCAGTTCCTTTAAAGCTAACGGCATAGCTTACATCAAAGAACAAACTTGCCTTTATACTTTTGGAAAAATCCAATACCGGACTTACCAACCACGCTTCGTCACCTTTTGCTGTATTTGTAAAAGCACGGTAAACCAATGATGAACCTTTGTTGGTTGTCGTAATCTCCCAGTTAAGTTGAGAACCTTGGCTTACAATTGTCCAACTGTCTTGAAAGGAAATATTGAAATTTTGCCGGGCGGGAATGGCCTCACTAAAGTCATTCACGATAACGGTGCGGGTAATGGTGTTGTTCGATGGCGCTTCATCGGCATTCCCATTGGGCTCCGTTAATGTGATTTGAAGCTGGTTGGCTCCTTGATTTAAAACGATCGGATCAAGAGGAACAATAAGTTCTTCACCCGTAAGTAAGTTGAGTGATGTAAGTGATTTAACAGGTAAACTCTGACCGTTTACGGCAGTTTCAATTTTCAAACTGGTAATAGGAACACTTCCTTCATTTTTTATCCTTATTTCCGGATTGAGATTAGTTTTATTTACTACGGGTGAAGGGCTTAGTAATTCCTTCAAGGCCAGATCGGTAATATCCCCCGTTAGGATGAAGACATTATCCAGATACAGATTATTGCCGTTTGAGTTTTGTCCGATAAATACGACCTGAATATTTCCTGAACTGATAAACTGACTTAAGGAGATCGATTCGGTTTCCCATTGGGAAGCTTCGTTGGGTGAAAAGGGATTGAACGTATCGTCGGCCGTAGCCAGTTCGGCCCCCGACTTATTGAAAATTTCAATGCCCGAGCTCAGGTCTGAATTGCAATCGGTCACCACAATCACCCTGAGCCCATCATTAAAACTTGATCCTGGAAATTTGGCGTACGCCCGGTCAAATTGTAGTAAGGCTGCTTCTGCGCCATCCAGGTTGATAACAGGTGAAAGAAGCCGGTCCAGCACACCTTTTTCTTCGTAATCGAAAAAGTTAATGAACATACTCCGGTTTCCGGGTGACCCGTTATTTGCTGCTACATTTACCCATGTTTCTCGTCCATCTGGATTTTGAATGGCCCATTCAAGAGGGAATTCATCAAAAAATTCAAAAAAGGGTACCGTCGTGGTAACGGAAACCGTAGCGGTATGACTCAACAGGTTATCTGACGTTTTTCCATCCGTTGTGCCATTGGTCTGAATGATTTCAAAACTGACGGTGGTGTTGCTCGGAGAGGTAAGATTAATGGGATTGAAACTAAGTGTTGTAATATCGAGTACATTCAGGCTCAGGCCAAAATTTTTTATTTCCTGCGATATTCCGTTCACCTTAAATTCGATTTGAGCTGAAGTAATTGTGTTTGTGCCGAAGTTGCGAACCTCCACCTGTGGGATTACCGTTCCGCCACACGTTGTAGTGCCGGGCGAAAGAATTTCACGCAAGCCCAGGTCGTTAGGTACGGGTACAGGATCTTGAGATCCCGGTGAGGTAGTAAGACTTTCCCTGCGAGGGCTATTCTGAAGTATGATTTCCATTCGCGCTACCTGGCCGGCAGTGAATATATTCATGCATGCGTCATTGGTAAAATCCAGGTAGTTTTGAAACATTTTGTTAGTTGAACAACTGACTTGCGGGTGGCTTGGGCAACCGGTGGTTTCCGTTGCTTGCGGTGGTGTATCATCCACAAAGTCTGATCCATTACAACTGCTCACATCACCCCATATATGCCGTAAACCAAAAAAATGACCCACTTCATGCGTGGCGGTGCGTCCCTTATCAAATTGTGGGTCTAGTTGAAAAATGATTCCACCCGGGATATCCTGGTCATCAACTGAACCTACCACATCAAAGTGTAGTACAATTCCGTCGGTGAGCGGGTCAGACGAAGAACCTTCTAATCCTGACAACGGGGATTCAGGAAACTGAGCGTAACCGATGAAATTACTAGGATCATTGAAGTTGATAACCCAGATGTTCAGGTAATTTTCAGACGGCCAATAGCTAAGGGCTTTGAAAATAGAATTTTCCGCAAGTGTCCATTCGGATTGAGTGCCCTGTACTCTTCGAATACCGGTGGTAGCCAAACCTTCCGGATCTTGTTTGGCCAATACAAATTCAATATCCAGGCTGGAGGCTACCGACATAAACTCAGGCGGTGTTTGACCTGCATCGTTGTTGAGTCTTTGAAAATCCTTATTTAAGACATCAACCTGCGAGAGAACCTGAGCCTCGCTGAGGTTGGTTCCCGTTCCGATGGGCTCACCGTTGTGAATAATGTGAAATACGACCGGGATCACATAGGTGGCAGCCGTTGTTCCTTCTGTACCGAAACTTTTTATTTTTGGAGCGACTTGTTGGGTGCTTATCCAGTTTTCGAATTGGATTTCGATCTCTGAATTATTGGGGTTTAGATTTTTTTGATAGGGAACCGTGGCGCACCGTTGCTGACCCATTGCCTGAAAGCCTGACATCAAAATGGCTATCGATAGGATAAAGTAGAGCTTTTTCACAGGTTAGGATCAGATACCATTAGATTGTAATCAGTTGAATTCGTTTAAAATGATATCACACTAAAAACTATGGTTTAATAGGTAAAAAATAAGTGCAGTAACCTACTCAGAGGTCATATTAATCATCTCTATGATTTCTATTTCGGGTACCGATTTCTTAATGGCTTCTTCAATACCGGCTTTAAAGGTCATGGTAGACATGGGGCAATTTCCGCAGTTGCCCACGAATTCGAGTTTGAGTCTTTTTTCTCCCGTTATTTCAAGCACGCGCACATTGCCACCATCCTGTATCAGGTAGGGACGGATATTATCCAGGGCGGCTTCGACCCGGCCTTTCAAATCTTTGCTATTTACCTTAACGCTGCTCATTATACTTTCATCTCCACTTTTTTCGTTTGACCAAAGTTAGCATTTCTAATGGCAACTTGTCTTGCCATGGCTTCTGCCAGCGCCTGAAATGCCAGCGCAATAGCTCCTTCTTTCATGACGGCGGGAAGTCCACTGTCTCCGCTTTCACGAATTCCCTGTACCAGCGGAATTTGACCCAGTAGCGGAACATCGTATTTCTCCGATAAGTTCTTGCCTCCGTCTTTCCCAAAAATGAAATATTTATTGTCAGGCAATTCCTCTGGTGTGAAATAGGCCATATTTTCTACGATACCCAAAACCGGTACGTTAATTTGTGGCTGTTTAAACATCGCAAGCCCTTTGGTAGCATCGGCCAGAGCTACTTTTTGAGGTGTAGTAACGATAACGACACCGGTAACGGGAACCGTCTGCACCAGGGTAAGGTGTATATCGCTGGTGCCGGGTGGTAAATCAATAAAGAGATAATCCAACTCACCCCAGTCAGCATCGCTGATGAACTGTTTTAAAGCGGAACTCGCCATAGGCCCACGCCATACCACCGGACTGTCGGGTGGCGTGAGAAATCCAATGGATACCAGCTTGACACCATATTGCTCGAGTGGCACAATCACATTCTTTCCATTTACCACCTTTACCTCCGGTTGTTCAAATTCGCAATTAAACATTACCGGAACGGATGGGCCATAGATGTCAGCATCTATCAGCCCCACTCTTGCGCCCATCTGCGCCAGCGCTACGGCCAGATTTGCCGTGATGGTAGATTTACCAACCCCTCCTTTGCCGGATGCAATAGCTATTATGTTCTTCACCTGAGTAAGCACAGGTGCATTATCGCGAGCTGAGGTTACCGTGGAACTCATGGTTATCTCCAACCCAGGCTCTTCACCAATTATGTTTCTGACGGCTTTTTCACAATCCTTTCTGATTTTTTCTTTCAAAGGACAAGCCGGAGTAGTCAGCATCACGGTAAAACGAACCTTTTCCGGAGAAACTTCGATGTCCCGGATCATGTTCAGGGTCACCAGGTCTTTATGCAAATCCGGATCCTGAACGGTGGACAACGCCTTAATAATATCTTTTTCAGAAAATGTCATCTCGTCAGTGATAAAATAAGTTCATTATAATGTGCTGATTAAGTATTTCGATCATGGTTGCAATTTAGGGCTAAACGCCATAGTCTATCTGCACTGAGGCTTTTTTTTAATATTTCGAACACTTTCAGCAACTGGTGGCTTACCTTACCTTTGCTATGGTTACTAAAATGATGTTGCGTGAGCTCATTTAACCGTGGAAATTGCATACTAAAAACTACCCAGAGGCTATTATCTCTGTGTAAGTTTCTTTGTGCTCTCCGCGGTTAAACGCATTTTGTGCGGCATCAACTACCTAACAAGCAAGTCATAAAAAAGTATCTTTAAAAACTCAATTTTTTTGAGCTTGATCCAGCGTGAGACCATAGAAGAGGTAAAAAACAGGATGGACATCATTGATGTTATCAGTGATTTTATCACGCTCAAGAAGTCAGGTCAGAATTATAAGGCGCTAAGTCCTTTTACCAACGAAAAAACGCCCTCTTTTTTTGTAGTTCCCTCCAAAGGCATTTTTAAGGACTTCAGCAGCGGCAAAGGTGGGGACGCCTTTACTTTCCTTATGGAGCATGAGGGCATGAGCTACACGGAAGCCATCCGGTACCTCGCCAAAAAATATGGAGTAGAGATAAAGGAATCACAGGTTACAGATGAGGATGCAGTTCAGCAAAGTGAAAGGGAGAGCCTTTATATCATCATGAACTTTGCCAAAGAATATTATATGGCTAACCTCTTTCACCATGAAGAGGGGCAAAGTATCGGGCTCAGCTATTTTCGTGAAAGAGGCTTTAATGATAAGACCATTCAGAAATTTGAATTGGGGTATGCGCTCAATGGATGGGAAAATCTGATAGGGGAAGCTACGAAAAAAGGGTTTAACACAGCCTTGCTGGAGAAAGCCGGGCTGGTTATCAACAAAGAGGAGGGAAGCCAGGCAACAGGCAAGTCAGGTTCTTATGATCGCTTTCGCGGAAGAGTAATTTTCCCGGTTCACAATATTTCCGGCAAAGTCATCGCTTTTGGAGCCAGGATGCTGGGGAAAGAAGGGAACCAACCTAAGTACATCAACTCTCCGGAAACTGAAATATATCACAAGAGCAATGTGCTCTATGGTCTATTTCAGGCTAAAAACCCAATACGGCAAAATGATAATTGCTACCTGGTAGAAGGGTATACGGATGTAATCTCACTGCATCAGGCAGGAGTGGACAACGTAGTTTCCTCTTCGGGTACCGCACTCACGGAAGAACAGATCAAACTTATTCGCCGGTTCACCGAAAATGTCACCGTGCTTTTTGATGGAGATGAAGCTGGCATCAAGGCTGCACTGCGTGGTATTGACCTGATCCTGAAAGGAGGACTGAATGTAAGGGTAATTCTTTTTCCGGATGGCGAAGATCCGGACAGCTATTCGCGAAAAGTTGGAAGCACGACATTCCAGGAGTTTTTAAAAAATAATCGAAAGGATTTTATTTCTTTCAAAGCAGATTTATTTGCAACGGAAGCGGGAACGGATCCTATCCGCAAAGCTGAATCCATAAAAGAAATTGTTACCAGTATATCCCTTATCCCCGATCCGGTTAAGCGATCGGTGTATATTCAGGAAACCAGCAACCTGCTGAAGATCAGTGAGGCGGTACTCCTTACTGAACTCAACAAGGTTTTAATTCAAGAGAGGAGAAAAACCGAAAAGGAAAAATACAGGGAAAAAGAAAATGATTTAATTCCGCCTGAACCGGTAACGGATATTATCGCCGCATCAAAAATAGATGTTGAGAGCATGGTTCAATACCAGGAGCGGGAAACTATACGGCTTCTGCTTAACTATGCCGACAGGAATCTGGAAGACCAGAAGCTCTCGGATTTTCTATTCCATGAATTGGAAGATGTCACGTTTGTAAACCCTCTTTTTGGTGAGATATTTCAAAACCTGAAGTCAGGCTGGGAAAATGGTCAGCCCAGAGACAGTCACTATTTTCTTCAGCAAGGAAGAGAAGAAGTAAAGAAGCTGGTAACAGATCTGATCGCTCAGCGATATGACATCAGCGAACACTGGAGAGACAAATATCATATTTATATTCCCAGGGAAAGTGATAATCTTGATGAAATGGCCTACACCAACGTTTTGCGACTCAAACTTCGCATAATCCAGAAGATGCTCGATGATAACAAACAAAAAATAAAGACAGCGGAAGAAATGGGAAATGAAACCGATGTAGACAATTTTCTCATTACCCAAATTGGTTTGGATCAGGCCAAAAGAGAACTATCGGACTTGCTGGGTATTGTTATTGCCCGTTAGGAACAGTGTATCCTGTTTTGTTGTTGTAGATGAGAACTAAAATATATAATGGATAAAATAAAGTTGGATCGAATCGAAGAAGCCGTTGAAGACATCAAAAATGGCAAAGTGATCATCGTGGTGGATGACGAGGATCGTGAAAATGAAGGCGATTTTATTTGTGCCGCGGAAAGTGTTACGCCACAGATTATCAACTTTATGGCTACCCACGGCAGAGGCCTGATTTGTGCACCCCTGAGTGAAGAACGATGCGAAGAACTTGGCCTCGACCTGATGGTAGGCAAAAATACAGCAGCCTTTGAAACACCTTTTACGGTTTCGGTTGACCTCATCGGTCATGGGTGCACTACGGGTATTTCAGCACACGACCGGTTCAAAACAATAAAAGCATTGGTAGATCCGGAAATAAAACCTGAAGAGTTGGGTAAACCCGGACATATTTTTCCACTCAAAGCAAAAAAGGAAGGAGTATTGCGAAGGGCAGGACACACGGAGGCTGCTATCGACTTTGCCCGGCTTGCGGGGTTCAGGCCGGCAGGGGTTTTGGTGGAGATCATGAATGAAGATGGTTCCATGGCCCGGTTGCCTGATTTGGAAAAGGTACGAGAGCATTTTGGTTTGAAATTGGTTTCCATCAAAGACCTGATTGCCTACCGGATGAGGCAGGAGTCGCAGATAAAAAAAGATGTAACCGTGAATATGCCTACGGAATTTGGGGACTTCAAACTGGTTGCATTTGAGCAAATAAAAACGGGTGAAGTTCACATGGCATTGGTAAAAGGTGAATGGGAAAAGGATGAACCGGTGATGGTGCGCGTTCACTCATCGTGTGTGACGGGAGATATTTTTGGTTCATGCCGTTGCGATTGCGGTTCTCAACTGCATAGCGCTATGGTGATGGTGGAAAAGGAAGGAAAAGGAGTTGTGTTGTATATGAAACAGGAAGGAAGAGGTATAGGTCTGCTGAACAAACTGAGGGCCTACAAGCTGCAGGAGGAAGGGCTGGATACCGTGGAAGCAAACCTGCAATTGGGATTTGACATGGACAACAGGGATTACGGAATAGGGGCTCAGATTTTGCATGACCTGGGCATATCAAAGATCAGGTTGATCACCAACAATCCGCAAAAGCGGGTAGGCCTGATGGGCTATGGATTGGAAATTGTGGAAAATGTGCCCATTGAAATTGTACCCAATCCACACAACGAACGTTATCTAATGACGAAAAGGGATAAACTGGGACACACCATATTAAAACATTGATGAGGCAGATTGTTATTATTTTTTTATTGCTGTTTTCTGTCGGCACAGTTCATGCGCAGGAATTTGCTTTTGAATACTGGCACGAAGGGAAAATAGTACTTGAAACCGGCGATACGCTTACAGGCAGTACAAAATATGATATGCAGACCGACCTGGTACAAGTCCAGGTTAACGACAGGATAGAAACGTATACTGCCCGTAAGGTCTTGTTTCTCGAAATCTTTGACAAGACAATTAAACGATATCGCAGAATGTATTCCTTGCCTTATACTACTTCCGGACAATACAAGGCGCCTGTTTTTTTTGAATTACTGGAGGAAGGAAAGATAACGTTGCTTTGTCGGGAGGCAGTAGAATACAGAAATGTCTCAACATCATTTTATTATTACAACAATTTCTCACGGTTGGAAATCGTTTACAAATATTTCTTGTTGAAAGAAAACGGCAGTATTGAACCGTTTATAGGAAATAAAAACGATTGGATGAATCTTATGGATGACCGAAAAGAAGAAATTCAAAACTTTGCCAGATCAAACCGGCTCGATTTCGGCGAGAAGTACCACCTAAAGCGTATCATTGCGTATTATAATTCATTGTTTGCCGGATAGAAAGCGCCAAGTATGCCAAAACCATTAATTCTAGTTTCCAACGATGATGGAATTACATCAAAGGGGATTCGTACGTTAGTTAACATCATGAAACAGATAGGCGATGTGATCGTGGTGGCCCCTGACAGTCCACAATCGGGGATGGGGCACGCGATTACCGTAGGGGATACCCTTCGCCTGGAGGAGAATTATATATTCGAAGGGGTAAAAGCGTATGAATGCTCTGGCACTCCAGCCGACTGTGTTAAACTAGCCCGGCATTTTGTATTGAAAGATCAGCGGCAGCCTGATGTGGTGGTCAGCGGTATCAATCATGGAAGCAATACGTCAATAAGCGTGTTATATTCGGGTACCATGTCTGCAGCCATCGAAGGTGCCATTGAAGGAACCCCAGCTATCGGTTTCTCCCTTTGCGACTTTGGTATAAGTGTTGACTTCTCGCATACGGAAGATTACGTAAAGAGAATTACACAACAAGTGCTGAACAAAGGGTTGCCGAAAGGCGTAGCCCTCAACGTTAATTTTCCGCCTAAGCGAAACGAAAAGATCAAAGGTATCCGCATCTGCCGCCAGTCGAACGCCAAGTGGGTAGAAGAATTTGATGAGCGCTTCGATCCCAACGGAAGACGTTACTTCTGGATGACGGGAAACTTCGTAAACTTCGACAAGGGCGAAGACAATGACGAGTGGGCCATAGCCAATAACTACATCTCCGTAGTCCCCTGCGAATTTGACTTAACTGCTCACCACTCTATTCCCGTGTTGAATGATGAGTGGGATATTTTGAGTTAGGACTCTCAATCCATGATATTGCGCGATTACAAAACCGTCTTGTTACTCTGAGGTGTATTAGGTTAACTTAAAGCCGGTCAAACCGGATCAACATCAAAAATAATCCTGGCTGTGCGAAACTCTTTCTCAGCCAGAAATCCATCTGCAACTTTTTGAAGTTCATGCTTGAGTTCTTTAAGATGCCCGCTGTCTCTTGGAATCTTCACAAGCACCGTCATCAAAAATTCATTTCTGATTTTAGAAACGATGGGCTCCCCGGGGCCAAGTATTCGCGCACCTTTTACGCTTTTATGTATGGATTGCGTAAACTGACTGGCCAGTTTATGACATTTTAGCCGGTCAGCATTTTTGATGGTAATTTCAATAAGACGTGAAAAGGGAGGATACTGATTGTCTTTTCGATCCTTCATTTCCAGGGTTATATATCCTTCAATATCATTGCGCAATACGTAATCAAAAAGAGTTTGTTTTGGATCTGCCGTCTGAATGATAACCAGGCCTTTCTTTTCCCTTCGACCGGAACGACCACTTACCTGAACAATCAATTGAAAGGCTCTTTCATATGCTCTGAAGTCAGGAAAATGCATCATCCGGTCCGCGTCAAATACACCCACGAGACTTACCCGGTCAAAGTCCAGCCCTTTAGTCACCATCTGTGTGCCGACCAGGATATCCGTTTCTCCCTGTTCAAAATTTTCAATGATGGATTCATACCCACTTCGTGTTCGAGTGGTATCCCAATCCATTCGCTGTACACGGGCTTCAGGAAAATACAAGGTTAACTCTTCTTCCAGTTTTTCAGTGCCATACCCTTTGGTGAGTATTCGTTTGGAAGAACACGTGGGGCAACCCTGTGGTAAGGGTTCGCGATAACCACAATAATGACAAACCATCTCGTGTCGATATTGATGATAAGTAAGGCTTACCGAACAATTAATGCACTTGGGTATCCAATTGCAGACTTCGCATTGTACCATCGGAGCATAACCGCGTCTGTTTTGGAAGAGAATGATCTGCTCTTTATTTTTCAGCGCATGCGCTATGCCATTCAAAAGGGTAGAAGAGAATTCGCCCTTGTTGGACTTCCGCTGGCGTTCAATGGCCATGTCGGCAAAAACAATTTCCGGAAGGATAGCCTCACCAAATCTTTCATGTAAGCCTACCAATTTAAATTTACCATTGACCGCATGATAATAACTTTCAATGGAAGGGGTGGCGCTGCCCAGTATCACTTTTGCATGATGATGTGAAGCCATAACCAATGCTACATCCCTTGCATGATACCGGGGTGAAGGATCTTGCTGCTTGTATGATGAATCATGCTCTTCATCCACAATGATCAATCCCAAGTTGTCGAATGGAAGAAATACGGATGAACGCACACCCACTACAAATCTGAATTTCCCGGACAAGACTCCATTCCAAACCTCTACGCGCTCGTTGTCGGAAAATTTGGAGTGGTAAACGCCCATCGCCGACCCAAATAGTTTCTTTAGCCGGTGTACAATTTGAGTAGTGAGTGCAATTTCCGGAATAAGCAACAAGACTTGGTTTTCACCTTCCAGCGCCCTTCGAATCAAATCAATATAGATTTCTGTTTTGCCGCTTCCTGTGACACCATGAAGAAGCACTACCTCTTTTTCCTGAAAAGCGTCCAGGATTTGATTCCGTGCGGCTTCTTGTTTCTCACTCAGCAACAAGGGAGGTATCAGTTCAGGCTCGTCAAATCCAAAACGGGGAATCACGACATCAAATTCTTCAAGAATATTATTTTTGATCAGTGTTGAGAGGGAAGAAGCGGACTCCCCATCGGACAGCAACGATTTTGAAATTCCTTTTTCATTGAGTTTAACATCATGAAAAAAAGGCACACCTTGAAGGTATTTGAGCATGATCGATTCCTGCTTTGCTTTAGTGCCAATCGATTCAAAGAGTTCTTCCAACTGTTTTTTGTTGCAATACTTTTTTGTCAGCCTTATGCGCTTTTCGGTTTTAGGCTTGAATTTCTCCTTCACCTGCTCAAAAAGTATGATGGCTTCTTTGGAACTAAGTGATTTCAAAATACTATGGATGCTTTTAGCGCCTAAAAATTTGGATACTTCCGTATAGCTTAAGGTGTCATGTTGCAGACGATTGATGAGCATCCTTTCCTTTTCGGAAAAATCGAAAGGCGTGTTGTCCCAGTGAAAGGAAGGATGGAGTTGAACCATGCTTTCACTGGAAAGTTTAAGCCCCGATGGCAACGCAGCGTTAATCACTTCACCAACGGTGCACATGTAGTACGCCGCCATCCAGGTATACAAGGCAAATTGTCTTTCACCAATCACTTCAAGTTCATCGATCAGCTCCAGAATATACTTGGCCTCATAGTCGGTAGGGGGTTGTTGATGGATTGTGGCGATAATACCGGTAAGAATTTTACGCTGACCAAACGGTACTATCGCCCTTTGTCCTACTTTAATAATCTCGTTGAGTGCTGTGGGAACCCGATAAGTGAAATATTTGGGAACAGGCACGGGCAGGATGAGCTCCGCAAAAAAAGTGTTGCTGTCGAATTCAATTGTTTCCTGTGCCATTGTGCAGTATGGCAAGGTAATAGGTCAGAATGAAAAATCCTCAACGGATTAATAGTTACCCATCCTAACCCTTTTTCTGAATAGCAAATCATTCGGGGTGGGCGAAGCCCACCCCGTAAATTCAGGCAACGAGTAGAATAATCACTAAGCGTTGATATGTAATTTTTTTGGCAAGCAAAAAGCCAATAACCACTAGGCTACATTGGATGCCAGCTCAGCGATAGTTACCTCTTTCAATCCCCTGTGTTTACAAAACGAACATTTATAATGTTTATGGAGAAGGCCAGATTCACTGGTGGTTGGCGCCTTTATAATCTCCTCACGATCAATTTTAAAGGTGTAGTATCCACAATTAGGGCATTCTTCCGTGTGCAGGTAGTCAAAGTATTTTTCTATTTTCTTGTGGCCCGTCTTTTCGTCCAGCCATACATCATAATCCGCAGAGTGTACGGCACTGGCCTCTTCGGCAATCATATTGGCGTCCAGGTGTTCATCTTCCTCCTCTTCTGACAACTTGCGCATTACATTTCCTTCTGGAGATAGCCTTGGCTTATTCCGTATTCGATCCAGGCGCTTGGCGACATGCCGCGGATAATAAATATTAACGGTACTGTTGGAAAAAAGATAACCGATTATTCCAATGACCACGGTAAACGCAAGCCTGACATAGATAAGCCATTCGTACCGCATCGTGATCGTGGCTGTCCAAACGGAGTTAAGATAAATGCAACCACCGATCATAAGGGCTAAAAAGGCAAACCACAGGTACCGTATTTCGTGCGTACTTACATAGTCGTATTTTTCCTTCAGATCCCTGATGCTGGCCACCCTAATTTCATAGAACAGGAAGATAGCGATACCGATCCCGGCAAAGACCAGACTTCCCGTGACCATGAATCGATCCCAGCTGGCTAAGAATGTTTCATTTTCCATTACGATTCGGGGGTTAGTGCCCGAGAAATTTAGAAATTTTTATCTTCTATTTCAAAAGTATTTCATCTTTTTCAAACCCGATTGTGTTCCATTATTGTCAAATACCCGAAATTTGCCTGAGCGCATCTGCTACAGTATGCACCGGAAGCTTGCAAGTCTTGTTGAAGCAAACATAAATAGTCGCCTCATGGCCTTCTGGGTTGGTCTTTTCCCGAAGCAGGGGAAGATCACTGGTGGATTCGGTGCCCATTACCAGAGTATACGGAAGGTAATTTTCATGCAGGGAGGCGGCTATCTTTTCCAATTGATCACCAACGATCACAATTTCAGCTATTGGTGAGATCATTTCGCTGTACAATATACCCCAGTGCGACATATAGGTTGGCTCACCTTCAATCAAAGTGCTGATCCGGGCAACCATTTTCTTTGACTGAATCTGATATTCCTCCTTGTCCAAAATGATCCCCAGGTGATAAAGATTTCGGGCCATGATTCCATTGGATGAAGGGATCACATTGTCAAACAATTCCTTTTTCCGCGCAATAAGTTCTTCTGCCTGTTCGCTGGTAAAATGAAAAAAGCCTTCTTTGTCGTCATAAAAATTTTGTTGCGCGTATCTAACCCAACGATTTGCTTTTTCAAGCCATAATTCATTAAAAGTAACCTGATAAAGTGCAACATAAGCTTGTATCAAAAGCGCATAGTCTTCCAAAAATCCTTCAATGGGTGACCTTTTGTCTTTGAAGGATCGAAATATTTTTTTATCAATTAAATTTTCCTCCAGAAAAGTCATGTTCTTCAATGCCAGGTTCAGAAAGACTTTATCGCCAAAGGATTTGTAGGCATCACACAATCCCTGAATGGTTAATGCATTCCACCCGGTAAGTACTTTATCATCTAGTCCCGGCCTTGTTCGTTTGTTTCTGGCATTCAGTAGAATTTTTTTTGCCTTGGATAATTCGTCATATAATTCTTCTGCGCTAATGCTCATCTCTTTCACAAAGTCTTGCTCTCCCTTCTCAATAAAAAGTATGTTATTACCATGCTCCCAATTTCCGCTATCGGTTAGCGTATAATAGGCTGCAAGCCATTGTGCATGGTTATTGGTTAAACTATCAAATTCATCCTTTCTCCACACATAATATTTTCCTTCTTCACCTTCGCTGTCGGCATCCAGTGCTGAATAAAATCCACCCGCACTGCCGGTCATCTCGCGCTGCAGCCAGTCTACGGTCTCATACACAATGCGTTTGAAAAATTCGTCTTTCGTAACGGCATATGCTTCGGAATAAAGACTGAGTAGCTGTGCATTGTCATAAAGCATTTTTTCAAAGTGAGGTGCAAACCACTTGCCGTCAACTGAATATCGCGCAAAACCACCTCCAACCTGATCATAAAGTCCCCCCATAGCCATCTTTTTCAATGTCAGCGTCACCATGTCAAGAGCCTTTTCGTTTTTTGTCTTGGCATAATACCGTAGCAAAAGCATCCATTGTGTTGGCATTACAAACTTGGGTGCTTTATCCAACCCTCCCCATTCCTGATCAAATTTGGAATGCAGCGATTCAAACATTTTGTGAAAGCCATCCAGGTTGAGATTTGAATTTTCATTTGACTGCCGATAACGATCCAGATCGCTGGAAGCCAGCCGCCTTGCCAACTCATCGGCTGAGCTGTTGATTTCATCCTGCTTTTCCTTATAAACTTTTGAAATTTGTGTGAGCAATTGCGACCAGTTGCCAGGAGGGAAGTATGTACCCCCATAAAATGGTTTTTGATCCGGAGTGAGAAAGACATTAAGTGGCCAGCCGCCATTCAACCCCATTGCCTGCACTGCCTCCATATAAATTTGATCTATGTCAGGGCGCTCTTCTCTGTCTACTTTGATGCAGACAAAATTTTCATTCATAAGGGCCGCAATGCTGTCATTTTCAAACGACTCATGTTCCATCACATGGCACCAATGACAGGACGAGTAACCTATGCTTACAAGAATAGGTTTGTTATCAGCTTTTGCCTTGGCTAGCGCTTCCTCACCCCACTCATACCAATCAACAGGGTTGCGGGCATGTTGCAGCAGGTATGGACTGGTGGCATGTATGAGTCGGTTTGTTTTGTCTTTTGGTTGCATTTGACAGGCGGGATTAATCGCAAGTATTATTATCAATATGTAGGATGCATGTCTCACAATTTTAATAAATCAGGTGCTTTCTTATCTGATCTAGTTCTTTATCAACATTCACCCTTGGTTTTAGTTCTTCCAGTTGCAAAATTAACTGGTTCAGAAACGCCTGATGACTGCTGCTGGTTGGTAGAAAGGGTTTGTGCGCGAGCGACTTGCTGAGATCACTCCAGGTATTGATAAACTTAATGGTGTCAGTTGAGAAATACTTTTCACAAAACCTTTTCCAGATGTACGCGATGCCTTCCTGTGAAGGATGAAGCATGTCAGGCGCATAGAATCTGTAATCCCTGAGATCGTCCAACACCATTTCATAAGCAGGAAAATACTCAACCTCAGGATAGATTTCACTTAAGGTATGACAGGATAGCCGCAAAATGGATTTACTTACTGAATTGAGTTCCAGTGTATCCTTCAGGTGGCGAACAGGGCTAAGCGTTAGAATGATCCTGATGTGAGGATTAATCGTTTTTAATTTTTTATACAGCACCTCAAATGATTCCAATACTTTTTTTTGCGTGAGCAATTGTTTGTTAAAATTCGTTGCCTTCACTTTATGGCAATTGGATACGATGACATCATTGTCTATTCTGTGATAGACCCAGGCTGTCCCGTAAGTGATAATGAGTATATCTGTGTTCTTTATCTGATGGTGACAGAATTTTATCGTGTTGTTGATATTTGTTTCCAGTGTTTCCCTTTTCAGCGTTGAGAAGGAGGAGTGGAAATCATAATTAAAATGGGTTTCATTCAGTTCCTCATAGGTATTCTTTGTGGGCTCCGCATTGTCTATAGCGTAGAGCAGGAGCTTATGAATTGATATGGGATTATAGGATGTTCCGAAAGGACTAACAGCCACCTTAAACTTATGCGCTATCAGCAGTTGTCCCAGGTTATCTGCAAAACACGATCCGATCGTAAAGATGGATTGATGAAGATCAATTTTTTGTGGAGAGGGTGAAAGGCTCAGGATGGTTCGGAAATCGCTCATTGGACAAAGATACCTACTCCAATTGAAATCTATTTGTCATATTTGGGAATTGAACAAACCAATTGACCAGTTCCTTTGCATCAACAAATAATTACAATGACAATCCCGGTTGGAACAGAACAAATTAAAACATCAATTTTTAAAACTTCAGATGAAGGAGCAAATTATGTAGCACAGGAGATTGCTTCACTCATCTTGTCGAAACAGAAGTCAGGAGAAAGCTGCGTACTGGGACTAGCCACAGGCTCTACACCAACCAGCGTCTACGCAAATTTGATTCGACTTCATAAAGAAGAAGGGCTGAGTTTCAGAAATGTGATTACATTCAACCTTGATGAATACTATCCGATGCAACCGGCATCCCTGCAAAGCTATAACCGGTTTATGAAAGAATTATTGTTTGACCATATCGATATAGATCCAACCAATATACACATACCGGATGGTACAATTCCGCTGGAAAAAGTGACGTCCTATTGTCAGGCATATGAAAAGAAAATCGAATCTTCCGGAGGCATCGATTTGCAACTACTGGGCATTGGAAGAACCGGTCATATCGGCTTCAATGAGCCGGGTTCCACCAATCGTACGTTAACGCGGCTAGTTACCCTGGATCAAGTAACCCGGATAGACGCAGCCAGTGATTTTTTTGGTGAGGAGAATGTACCCACCAAAGCCATTACCATGGGTGTAGGCACGATCCTTAAATCCAGACGAACGATTATGATGGCTTGGGGCGAAGGAAAAGCGCCAATTGTAAAACAGGCAGTGGAAGGCCCAGTCACCGATCAGGTCCCTTCTTCCTATCTTCAATTGCATCCAAATTCTCTGGTGGTATTGGATGAGCCTGCTTCTTCTGAGCTTACAAGAATAAAAACACCCTGGCTGGTAACTTCGTGTGAGTGGGACGATCAGCTGGTAAAAAGAGCTGTGGTATGGTTATGTCAATATTTAAATAAACCTGTTCTCAAGCTTACCAACAACGATTATATGGAGCATGGAATGGGCGATGTGATAACGCTTTATGGTTCGGCTTATAAGGTGAATATTAAAATATTCAACGAACTTCAGCACACAATCACAGGTTGGCCGGGAGGAAAACCCAATGCAGATGATTCGAGCAGGCCGGAACGAGCCAAGCCATTTCCAAAACGTGCCATCATCTTCAGTCCGCATCCGGATGATGATGTGATTTCCATGGGAGGTACTTTTATCCGGTTGGTGGATCAGGGGCATGAGGTTCATGTGGCTTATCAGACATCAGGAAATATTGCAGTTTTCGATGATGAGGCGATTCGTTTTGCAGATTTTGCCAGAGACTACAACGATCTTTTTAATCTCAGTAAAAAAGAAGGAGAAGAAATTTATAGACGTATCGTCAAAGCCATCAGAGAGAAGGGTGCAGGACAATTGGATAGTGAGGAGGTCCTTGCCATTAAAGCGCTGATAAGAAGGGGTGAAGCTAAAGCCGGATGCCGGTATGTAGGTATTCCGGAGAGCAACGTACATTTTTTGGATATGCCTTTTTATGAAACCGGTAAGGTTAAGAAAAATCCGCTGAGCAAAAAGGATATTGCGATAGTGACGGATTTAATAAAAAAAATAAAACCTCATCAAATTTATGCGGCAGGTGACTTATCCGATCCGCATGGAACACATCGGGTGTGTCTGTCGGCAATTTATAAAGCAATCGATAACCTAAAAGCTGAGCCCTGGATAAAGGATTGTTTCGTTTGGTTGTACCGTGGCGCCTGGCAGGAATGGGATATTGCCGAAATCGAGATGGCTGTTCCATTAAGCCCTGATGAATTAATCAGGAAAAGAAGGGCTGTATTCAAGCATCAATCGCAAAAGGATAGTGCGCTGTTTCCGGGAAATGACAAGCGGGAGTTTTGGGTCCGTGCCGAGGACCGGAACCATGCTACTGCTGCGATCTATAATCAGCTGGGTCTCCCGGAGTATGAAGCGATAGAAGCTTTTGTGAGATATAAATTCTAAAGGTATTTTTGAACATGACGAAATTGAAACTGGCTTCCTGGAATGTGAATGGTATACGAGCCACTATAAAGAAAGATTTTGTAAAGGATATGCGGGATCTGGCCCCTGATGTATTGTGCCTTCAGGAAACCAAAGCAAGTGCTGATGAAGCGCTGTCCACCTTGCAGATAATGAAAGAGTATAAAGTTTATACCAACTCATCTAAAGCAAGAAAAGGCTACTCCGGCACAGCCATAATGACAAAAGAGGAGCCCGTTCAGATAAGCTACGACATAGGTATCGGAGAACACGATCAGGAGGGAAGGGTTATCACGGCAGAATTCAATCAATTTTTTATCACTACCGTCTACACTCCCAATTCCGGTGATGGACTAGCCCGACTTGACTACCGGGAAACCTGGGATAAAGTATTTCGTGATTATATCAACTGGCTAAACAAAAGGAAGCCGGTAATTTTGTGTGGCGACCTCAACGTGGCTCATCATGAAATTGACATTGCAAGGGCCAAAGAGAATTATAACAAATCTGCCGGGTATACCCAACGTGAAATTGATGGGTTTCAAAGATTGTTG
>CAYTBO010000037.1:0-28031 GCA_964436055.1 uncultured Ohtaekwangia sp. | reverse complement strand
TAGTCAACTATAAATGAGAAAAGCAATGGGCCAAAGTTTTGTTCATTTTCAAACTGAGAGAAAACCGTGATGGTTGTTCTGCGCAGGGTATATCGATAATACACAATGTCCGCTACGTTGGCTGCCAGCCCAATACTGTTTGTTACGATAAAAATGTAATGCAATATTTTTTGATACAGTTGGTCAAACTTGAAAGTAAAGGGAATAATGGTGAGCAGAATCAATAAGGAGTTGATATAAAGAATTGCGGAAAGATCAAATTTCAGTCCTCCCACCATAATGGTTGCCATCCGATCGAAGGTCATCCCGGGAAAATAAGCCACATTAAATAAGTAAAAACATATCCTGCAGATGGAATAGAAAGCCATCACCAGCAGTACGCGTTTCAAAAGGGCCCCATAGAGGTTACTCTTCAAATTGAGGCCTTGAAAATGTTCTGATAATCGTAGCATCTTATACTAAAGTTCTCCTAACCTTTACTGGTGTATTTCCTGGCTTCTGAAAATCAGTGCAAAATAAGATAAATCAACCCTCAGGAACCGCATTATGGTTTGACTTTTTGTCTTACTTTTGTAATTCTGTGGATAGTAAAAAGCGACTTTTTAAATTGATTTTGTATCCGACAACCTAAACTCCGCCACCTTGAGGAAGAGGACTACATTTACTTTATTCCTGTTGACGGTTTTCCATTCTGTCTTTAGCCAGAATGTAGAATCCTTTGGGGTTTTTGGAGGTTTTAATGTACCCATCACTTACGATGAAGGCCTGAATAATGATCCGAGGTATGTAGGCAAAGTCACCTTCAGGGCAACGCCGGTTGGATTAACCTATGGCTATGATCACGTAGGCTTTGGATTTGTTCTCACCCCCAACTACACGAAGATCGGTCAAAAGTTCTTAATAAGAAACACGGTTGGTGGTGATGTAGGAACCCGTGAAGTGAAGATGGACTACATCAGTTTGCCGGTAGCATTGAAACTTCACCTTAACGATATGGCTTTCTTCCGACTGAGCGCGGTAGCCGGGCTTAATATCAACTACCTGATTAGCGGAAGAGAAATTGTTAATTTCTCCGCTTCCAAGCAGCGTTACCCCGCCAGTGTGCGTATTCCTGATGATCCGGCGTATACAGTGGTATTTGATGGGGTATTGGTGCCCGATGTGGCAGATCAGGAGTATGTATCCAAAGATAAATACAAACCACTCCAACTCTTTGCCGCATTAGGATTGCGATCCGACTTTGATTTAAGTGATGACTGGAGTCTGAACTTTGATGGCCGGGCCAACTTTGGTCTTACTGACCCCCGAAAAAAAGAATATATCGATCAACTGAAACAACCTGCCGATGCTCCTGACCTCTTTGGAGCAAGGCGCGAAATTTATTTAACCGTGCAATTTGGTATAGCCCGAATAATTCAGATCAAAAAGGATTTTAAACCACGCCATTCCAGCAGGCCTATTGTAAATAGCAGTTCTACTCCACCAAAACAAAATCACAAAAAGCTGCTGAGTAAAAAGAAGAAAAAGAAATAAAAAAAGCCTCCATCAGAGGCTTTTTCATTAGGTCAACAAACAGCGATTTACCCAAGCACAATTTGCTCTTTTATAAACGGTTGTTTGTAAAAACGCTTACCTGTAGCCTTTGCAATAGCATTGGCTGCAGCACCTCCTGCCGGAGGCAGCGCTGGCTCACCCAGACCTGTTGGGTCATTATTGCTCTTTACGAAGTGAACCTCAACTTCCGGAGATTCCTTCATTCTGATCATCCGGTACTTGTCAAAGTTTTTGAACTGAGGTTGTCCCTCTTCGAAAGAAAAATCTCCATACATGGCATGCCCGATTCCATCGATTACGCCACCCTGAACCTGATTGATGGCAGCCATTGGATTAATCACAATACCGCAATCAATGGCGCAGGTTACCTTCTTAACTATCGGTGTATTTCCCTGCATCACCACATCAGCTACTTCGGCTACATATGTATTGTGAGAATAATAGGTGCTGAATCCCTGGTAAACTCCCTCCGGTGCTCTGCCCCAGCCTGATTGCTCCACTGCCAGCTTAATCACGCCAATGGATTTGTCAACGTCATATTGCAAATCTCCAACCGGATTTTCCTTTGCACGGGCAAACATATCCAGCCTGAACTGAACAGGATCTTGTCCTAATTCGCTAGCTACTTCATCAAAAAAACTTTGTTCTGCAAACGCGAGAAAATTGGTGATCGGCGCTCGCCATGCACCGGTAGTTATATTGCTTTTAAGCTCGTGAGACTCTACCAGGTAATGATCCAATGTGCAGGCTGGAAAATTATTTTCGCGGGTAGCATTACCCGTATTTACCCCTGTGCCCACCAGATGATACGCCACCATCTTACCATCTTTTATGGCGGCACGAAATTTATACTTTGATCCCGGGCGGTAGATACCGGCAGTCATGTCATCTTCTCGGGAAAATACAACTTGCACGGGTACTTTTGCTATATTCGAAATCTCAGCCGCTTCAAGTGCAAAGTCACCATACAACCTACGGCCAAACCCTCCGCCCATGCGAGTCATATCGATGGTTATTTCGCTTTCAGGTCTTCCCAGCAATTCGGCTATTTGAGTGCGTGTCCGTTCCGGGGTTTGTATTGGCCCGATAAACTCCGCTTTCTCTGCAGTTACGTTTCCGTAAAAGTTCATGGGTTCCATAGCATTGTGCGGAAGGAATGGCGCTTCATAAACTTTCTCTATCACCTTGTCTGCTTTGGCGAATTGAGCATTTGCATTTCCATCGGACCGCTTGGGCTCTTCCGCCTTCTTATTTAAAAGGTCCCGCATGGTTTTGTCATGATAGCTGGTACTTTCAAGCATGGTATCCTTTTCCCATTCTGCTTTTAGCAGACTTTGGCCTTTCATAGCCGCCCAGGTTGAGCTTGCCAACACTGCAATCTTATTTCCAAATTGCAGCACATCACTTACTCCATTGACTTCTCTCGATGCAGAATCATCAAAAGACTTAAGCTTTAACCCAAAAGCCGGAGGACGAAGAACGACGGCATATTGCATGCCCTCTTTCTTTACATCAATTCCAAAAAGCCCTTTACCTGTGATAATTCCTTCAATGTCAACGTTACTCTTATTGGTGCCAATTATCTTATACTCAGCAGGATCTTTCAGCTTAACTTCTTCGGGAACCTGCATCGTTGCAGCCAAAGAAGCTACCTCTCCATAACTTATTTTATTGCTACCATGTATAACAAACCCGTTTTCTGTCGTGCATTCCGATGGGCTTACATTCCAATTCTGAGCCGCTGCGTTCTTCAACATTTCCCTGGCGGTAGCTCCTGCCATTCTCAGGCTTTGCCAACCTTGTCTTATAGACTGACTTCCGCCAGCCACCTGACGAACATAACTTTCGGTATTTAAAGGCGCCTGTTTTACGATTACATCATCCCAATCGACATCCAACTCCTCCGCAATAATCATTGGCATGGAGGTTTTTACATTTTGACCAACTTCGGGATTGGGAGACATAATGGTGATATCTCCATTGTCTGCAACAGAGAGGAAGGCATTCAGATTAAACCATTCAGAGGGTAATTCTTTAGTAGATCCCAGTGGGCCGCAAGCTGCCAACCAACTGAAACTGAGCATGAGACCTCCGCCACCGGCTATGGAAGCCTTTAAAAAAGACCTTCTGTTGTATGTAGTTTTTACAATTGCCATATCTTCATTCTTTAATTATCACATTTTAGCTGACGCAGACTTGATAGCCGCCTTAATATTCAGGTAGGTTCCACACCGGCACAAATTGCCGTGCATGGCACTATCAATTTGTTCATCCGAGGGTTTCGGGTTTTTGGCTAATAACGCTGCTGCATTCATAATCTGACCTGCCTGACAATACCCGCATTGGGGCACGTCATGCTCAACCCAGGCTGCCTGAAGGGGATGATCAGCCTTTTCCGATAACCCTTCTATGGTTGTAATGGCTTTATCGCCCACTACAGATACAGGCAGGGAACATGATCGCACGGCTACACCATCCAGATGCACGGTGCAAGCTCCACATTGTCCAATACCGCATCCGTATTTGGTGCCTACCAGATCCAGGTTGTCGCGAAGCACCCACAACATCGGGGTATCTTCATCCACATCAATTTGTTGAGACTTTCCGTTGATTTGTAGATTGTAAACTGCCATAAAGTAACTTTTTGAATGTTGAAAAGAAGACTCAATATACCATCCTGCAGACTCTTTTCATAGCAGTAAATTGTTAATGAAAAGTTATTTAAAAAAACAACATGCACTCAAAAAATACCAGATTCTGGCGTCTGACGTACCATTCGCAGTCTAATCCGTCATAATTTCAGGTAAAGCGGTGGGCAAAATGATGGTATTTCATGGGCAAATCACTAATAAAAATTGGACGAGTGGCTGATTATCAGTATGGAAAAGGGACAGGAAATTGAGCCGGAAATGCGTTTAATTATGATAATTTATCAATTTTTAGGAATAAAAAGTGACCCCAGGGAGTATTGCTTATGTAGGAAAACACTAAAAAAAAGGCCACTAGAGGCATTTTACTAGGTTTTTTTAACCAGTCAACATTAGGAGGGAGATTATTAAACCATTAGGGTAATCATTATAGTAATGTTTAACCATATATTCCCTATTGGCGGGAAAATCTTTAATAGTTTGCATGTATGGTTGATGGAATTTCAACTTCTTTGTTTATTTTTATAAAATTAAATGAGCCAAAATTATGTCAAAAAAAACTTTTAAAGACCGTTTAGAGTACCTGCTGGATCATTATGAAATCCGTGTAATGACATTGGATGCTAAGGCAGGATTGTATCATGGACAAACTGGAAGCTTCCTACGTGGCGACACGGAACCAAAGCTTTCCACCATTGTGAAGTTGTCCAACTTTTTTAAGGATGTATCCCTCGATTGGTTAGTTCTGGGAAAGGGTAAGCCTTTTAAAAAGTAGTGAAACTCCAATAGCGTTAAACTGCCATTTTAATGCTACGGGTGTGCATCGAAATTCACACGTTACAACGTGTGGTTTAGATGGACACCCTTTTTTATTATAAGTCCTTCCACCTGAGCAGCATGTGGGATAGACATGAAATCCGTAATTCATGTTATTATTGGTTATACTTTTTTTGTTATCTGGATGTTTTTGCCTTACCTTCCCTGGTAATCCTAAATCACCTAACCCAACCCTTATGCGAACAACCTTTGCACTCCCCTTGCTGATGGCAGGCCTGTGGGCCTGTACTGAGCAAAAACCTGCTGAAGAAGCAGAAGGACTAACTCCTCCACCCGTTGAAATCACAGCAGACACCTATGTCAAGTCCTGCCAGCAGGCACTAGCCGGTCTTACCAGAGGCGACATCGATGCCTTCGTTAAAGACATGGCCGACAGCTGCATCTACCGTTGGAACAACGTTGATAGTATTGCCGGCAAATCCGCCATCACCGAGTACTGGAAAGACCGGAGAGCGAACTCCATTGATCAGATTTCATTCGACAATGAAATCTGGTTACCGCTAAAAGTCAATTCTTCTGAACAGGTGCGCCAGGGCAACTGGGTACTGAGTTGGTATCGCGTTAATGCGACATACAAAACCGGAAAGTCTATGACACAGAACATTCACACGATCTACCATTTTAACGACCAGGGTCAACTCGATGAGGCTATACAGTACCTTGATCGTGTGCCTATTGTTCAGGCCACCACGCCCTAGGTTTACGGCAAATGACCAAGCAAAAGCAACTCCTGGTGGGTTGCTTTTTTATTTTACATTTTTTCAGCTTACTCCGTTGGCCAAAACATCCCGGAAGGGTAGGCAATAAACTAATCAATAGAAGATTAATAATCGAATAGAAAAAAAAAGAGGACCGAAACTACCTGAGTAGTCATCGGGCCTCCAATATAACGTCTACTTCTTGGCTACCAACTTCACATCCATTTTAAATTCACCGCTAAGCATCGCATTCTCCACTTTCCAGCCATACATCACTTCAAAGTCAGTCCTCACGATGTTAAGGGTTGCATTGGCTTCAACGCTATTGCCGTTTTCAACCATTGACGCATCAAACGTAATTGGCTTCGTAATCCCGCGAATGGTGAGATCAGCATTTACTTTCAATCCGCTTCCTGATGGCGAGCTATCCTTGATTACCAACTTGGCTTCAGGAAATTGACTCACACTAAAAAAGTCTTTGGACTTAAGGTGATCAACCAACTTTGCGTTATCCTTTTCTTTGGTTAGGTCTTCGTTGGTAATTGTGGTCATGTCGATTGCGAACTCGCCACCGGTGATTCTGCCGCCAGATACCTCTAGCTTGCCGGATTTTATTGACACAAAACCGGTGTGTTCAAATGACTTAGCCAAATGGTAGCCGGTCCATGTCAATTTACTGGCCTTAGCATCAACCGTATAGGTTCCATCGGGCAACGTAAAAGCCGAAAACGCCAATAGTACGATCACGGAATACAAACTCAAAATAAATTTTTTCATAGTATTTATGTTTTTCTAAATTTAACAGCAAGGAAGGCACCAATAGTTGCTAAATCAGAATGCAATCGTAAAATTGTCAACGTCAAGACAATTTTTCATAGGTTGATGGTATCCAAGGGAACTTTACAGTCATAACAAAGATTATCAAGACTCACAGTTATAATAAAACCAAATACATAATGAATCCGGCGGCAAATTGGCACTTTGAAAGCATTAGGCTGTACAACCACCTGTGTACTTCCAAAACGGAGCAAGACGGAAACACGCATACCTTAAAAAATTACGATAGCGGGGAGTTTATTTATCACAAAGGAAGTAAGTCTTTGTACATCTACTTTGTTCAAAAAGGCCGGGTAAGGATATTCTATCAAAACAATCATGGAAAAGAAGTTATCAACGCGATTTTGTCCGCTGGTGAACTATTTGGCGAATTAGCACTAGCAGGCGAAGTTGATAGAAATGAGTATGCTCAGGCGATGGACAATGACACCATAGTTTACCGATGGACCCGGGATGAGATATTGGCGCTGATGGCGAAAGACGAGAATCTGAACTACAGTGTTCTAAAACTACTTTCGCTGCGCATGCTTAAAATTAAGCGTAAATTTAGTCTCGTAGCATTCAAAGATGCCCGATCACGGACGGTCGAATTCTTAAAAGACGCGGCAGAATGGAAAGGAAAAAAAGTTGGATCAGAAATTGTAATAATGACACCCCTTACCCATCAACAGATTGCCAAACTTATCGGTTTATCCCGACAAATGGTAACTACCCTGCTCAATGATCTGAAGAAAGAGAATCAAATCTATTTTGACAAGAAGAGAATTCTGATCAGGGAGATCAGCTCGTTGAAGTAGTGTCAGTTTGCTTACCAAAATCCGGGCTAACATTAAATCCCCTCCTGTTGAAATGGATCATTCCCTTCTCTCTCATTTCCGCCAAGTATGAATTAACATTTTGTCGGCTGGTACCGGTCAATTGCGCTAGCTGATCCTGCGTAATCCGAAGATCGATTCTTACCCAATCATCTAGTTGCTTCTTTCCAAATCGATTCGTCAAATCAACGAATGTAGCTTCAATCCGCTCCCGGGTAGATTTAAAAAAAAGGGTATCCAGTCTCCTTTCAACACGACTAATGCTGAAACCAACCCACTTAAATAGATGGTAGCTTAAACGTGGATTTTGACCAATTATTCCCTTCCAACGATCGGCAGCCAGATAACACACTATACAATGCTCTTGAGCGTAAATGGACGAGCCTCCGTAAGCATCACCAGTAAAGAGGAATCCGAAAATTTCACCTGCCTCAATGAGTTCAATCAACGTATTATCAAGGTTAACCACTCTTACACTTCCTTGCTTTAAAAAATAAATCGTGGGATCAGCTTCATCAAAACGTATCTTTTCCCCAGCTTCATACTTGCGCATTGCACATTGGTCACCAAGTTCCATCAACTCCTTCTGCGAAAGGCTTTTCAATATATTAATTTGTTTCAGGTACCAAATCTTATTTTCCATTCGAAGAACAAGGTAAATTTGATAATTACCGAGCTTAAATTACAAATAAGTGACATTCCTCAGGATATTAACGCAAATAATTTATCGCGTTGACCGGCTGTGCCGAGAGGCAAAATGAAGTTAACATTTAAGACTTAGCAGCAACCACCACCGTCATAAAACCATGTAGACGGAGAAATAAAAATATCAGGGTTCGCTATTTTGAGATTTTCGGCTGTTTTATCGCAAACAGATAGGGGTTGATTTTGCATTAGAACATGACCCTGGCCATCATCGAAATAATCCTGATCGCCATGATAGATGGCCGTTTTGCCCGTGAAAATACATGGACCGTCGGTGGGCATTGAATCTTTAATTGCACAAATCTCAACACTTTCAATGAAGATACTTTTGGTAATTGGATAATGGCGGGGATCAAGAATACGGTACGGACGCTTGGCACGAACTTCAACCGTTCCAAATCCAGCGGCAGTTATCATATTGATGTACTCATTCATGGGGAGGGCACCGCTAAGGCAATATGCCCGTAACTTAGCGTCGTGCTTCAGGTTTTCAGGCATTACCTCCTGGCAAACAGGATCTGACAAAATCAGGCGGCCATTTGGCTTCAGCACCCGATACATTTCAGAAAGCGCTTTGTTTAAGTCATTCTCATGAAAAATATTGAATAGACAGTTTTGTGCAGCTACGTCTACACTTTTGTCGTCAATAGGCAGGTCAAGCGCATTCCCTTTTTCAAGCCTGACGAAATCCCTATTAAACCATGAGTTCTCTGCCGTAGCTGAAATCAGGTTCTCATCACAGGCCTTCAGCATTTCATCTACTTCATCCACTCCAATAACGCAACTAGGCTTTCGCACGAAGTAGGAAAATTGGAGCAACTCCATTCCGCCACCCACACCTACATAAAGGATCACGGGTTGGCCGGTAAGATCCCGCGGATGCACGGTTGATCCACATCCGTAATTCATCTGTTCCATTTTTTTTGGTATTGTAAGTCCTGGCAAATACCATTGAGGTGTGGTAGTACAGCATAATCCGATGGATGGCGATTCTGCCGCTAGTTTGTAAACTTCATAGGTTGACTCAAGATAAGGGCTCATATTAGAATTAGTTAATAGTGATTGAAGTAGCAAATTGAGAGATTTGCCCCATGAATTGAAATTTCCGATGTCCGTAACCCGACATAACACCATTTAGAAAACATGAGATCACTTTTTAATAGATGTGTTTGTATATGCACTATTTCATTGTCGTTCTGAGCGAAGAACACGTCCGTGAAGTTGCAGGTTATTCTTAGCATTTTACAATTGCTTAATAAAGGAATCGAGTGTTCCGTTTAAACACATTTGGTTGTCATCAACCAAAGAATTTCCATCGTTGACAGGCTAGGCACAATAACCCCAATCGATCAATGATGGCAGGAAACTTCATTCTCGTAATTTTCGCTCTGATTCCATTATCTCCAAGTCATTGATACTGGCAAAACGTTTGGCCATATAGCCGAATTCGTCAAATTCCCAGTTTTCATTACCATAAGCGCGGAACCACTTGCCCTCGGCATTCTTATATTCATATTCAAACCGTACAGCAATACGGTTTCCTGTATGTGCCCAATATTCTTTTTTCAATTTGTAATTTAATTCCTTCTGCCACTTGCGGGTAAGGAATTTCACAATCTCTTCCCTGCCTTTAAAAAATTCATTGCGGTTGCGCCACTCACTGTCAACCGTATAGGCTTTGGCAATCCGCTCTGGGTCGCGTGTGTTCCAGGCGTCTTCAGCCATTTGGATTTTTTGCTTTGCGGTTTCTTCTGTAAAAGGTGGCCACGGGAGTCTTTTTTCTTGCATAAATTTCACTTTAGGTTTGTATAGAGTTCAAAACATACAGTGCTTAACAGAGCAGGTGTGCCTTAAAGTTTCACCTTTTCGTCCTGGGTAAGAAATAATTCTCCATACTGTCGCCTGTTTGTCACAAGTCACGCCACACCTTTATAAACTTACTTTTTTTGCTATCCAATCTAAATCCGGTTTAACCTCATTTTCCAACATCGCGTTTTCGATACTTCAACCTATTTCAGACAAGACAACATGAACTTGCTTAGAAACAAGCTTGAAGCAGAGGGCTTAAAGACTGGCAGACCTGTTCCTTTCAGCATTTTTAGTGCTTGCTTTGGTGTAAATGGATACCACGAAAGGCACAAGAAAATTCATAGCTAAATTTAAATAGGGCAAGTCATCGAACGACTTGGTCCTTAAACTATCCGCATGGTTCACCAAGGTCAATACCAATCCCACCACCAATGCGGTAACCATGGAGGTTTTGGCATATTGGAACAATTCTTTTGTTTTCATTTCAGTACTTGTATCCGGTTATTTCATCACTCTTAATCTCAAGTCCTAATGCCAGCGCAATTCTATTAACAAAATTAAAGTAGCCAACAACCAGAGTCACATCCAATATGGCCCTGTCGTCCAGGCCTACCTTTCTCAGTAGTTTTACTTTTTTATCGGAATGCAGTTCAGGCGTTAAGGTAAGCTCCCTAGCATACTGACAAATAGCCATTTCCTTTTCTGATAAGTCGGCCTCCGCCTTGTTTGCTATCAGTGCATCTACTCGCTCCTCACTTTTCCACAAGTGCGCAAGCGCTTCCCTATGGTGATTCATACAATATTCACATTGATTGGAAATAGACACCACCACCGCGATCATCTCCCGCTCTGCCCTTTTCAAAGGTGATTGACCAAACATGATATCACGGTAAAGGTTCATGTGGCTGAGCACTGTAGGCGGGTTCAGGCTTTGTATCCGGTGTACATCCGCCAATTTGCCTCGGGAAGATATAAGGTGATCATAAATCCCCCGCAACTCACCGGAAGATTCGTCATAGTCAATCATTTTAATGTAAGCCATAATTATTCAATTTTCGTAAAATGACCATCAAGATGCATGTAAATTTTGGAAAACCATATCAAAACCCATGGCGACATACTGCCAGGTGTCAGAGGCTAGACAAAATTGGAAGCTATGTCAAACACAACAGGTGCCTTCACGCGCGGAGGTGCCGTAGTAATTTCCCTTTGTCTCTCTGCACGGGAGCTTGTTTCCCTCTTTGTCAATGATTCGTAATCTTTTAGAGGGTAACCCATGCGCAGACCATAGCCGCCTTTGGAAGCAGCCCGGGTAATACTAAAGTAGCTCCTCGATTTCTAAAAGAAGACTTTGCCGGTTGCTTTATGAAATTGTTGAAATACGATCGGAATGAAGACCTCATGAACTTTGCATAATGGAAAGATGAAAAAACGAAGCAAGCCTAAATTACTCTCCTAACCGGACTGTCTGTACTCATAACCCGGTCCACTGAAGTATCTCCGCTACGGGGATGTGATCCCCAAAATCGTTTCCATAATAGGCGCGTACTATTTTGCCTTGCTCATCTACCATGAAATCTGCCGGAACAAGCGGTTTGTCCATCACTGCATTCATATTAAAAAAACCGCTGGTCATCACCTTCCACATTTTGCCTGGCTGCGCCATAGCCTTGATCATGCCCCATTGCGTTGCCTCAACACCATATTTCTTATAAAATTCGAGAGCCGGATCCGGAATGATAGCAAAAGGAGGCTTTTGTTTGCCAGCATACCGGGCAATCTCCCGGGCAGGCGCTGCAAAAAAAGCAACGATCTTTATCCCCTTGGCCTCAAACTCCAAATGTCTTTTGATCAATTCGTACACCCTAAGGTTGCAAAACGGGCATGATGCACCGCGGAAAAAACTAATTAAAACCCGATGCCCTTGATAGTCGGTCAAAGCAATGCGGTTACCCAGGTAGTCGGTCAGGACAAAAGGTATCGCTTCAATTCCTTTATTCAATTTATTCATATCCATGTGCTTTAATTTATCCATGCAAGTAGGGTTCAAACCCAAACACCTCAAAAAATAAATGCCTATAAAACCAGAATTGTCATTGATTATTCATTAATCACAAAAGCAAAGACAACAGGCGTATCCGCACCGGTACTCCCTGTTGTCTTGCTATTATTATTTTAATGCTTTGAGGGAAGCGACAAAATCAGCAGTCATGTACACTTTGCTAGACAGCATGGTGAAGTTTGTTAAGGATGCCTGGTAGCCATCTAGTCCCGGCAACTTGGCAGACGCAGTAGCATCGGCAACTACGGCTACTTCAAAACCATTTTCCAACAGCTCGCGCAAATGCGACTCTACATAAGTTGCCAGACATTCCGGCCAGCACTACTTTATCGAAACCTCTTTTTCTAAGTTGTAAGGCCAGGTCGTTGCTTTCCGGGCCATATACTTTATGCGGGGAAGACACTACCACGTTTTTACCATTGATATACGGTTTGTAAACAGCCAACCAATCGGCACCAGAATTTTCAAAACCTGAAGATGTCAATGCGCTTTGCCTGTCAAACATCCCAATGTTGTGCATCAGTTTTTCCAATACACCTTCGAACTTCCACTGGTGGTCGTGGGGATAGTAATAGTGGGGCGAAACAAAAACGGCCGTGTTTTTTTGTGCCGCAGCTTCAAATATAAGACGAAGGTTTTCTATGGTTCCATTTTCTTTCACACTTTCACCAACAGCCCCCCAGGCTACTCCTTTCTCACTCAAAAAATCATTTTGAGGATCGGTGATTACAATAGCTGTATTGTTGTCCAGCACAAAGCCAGGATCAGGAAGCTGAGCCACGGCTACGGCACAAAAGACAGAAATGACGGTTGATATAATTATTTTTTTCATTTTGGTTGAAATTTTATAAGGTAAGACAGAATGTTTACTGATTGACTTTCAACAGGAAAATCATAGGTACGGCAAATGCAAGATGTCTGATCATGGATACAACGGGGATCATGGAGTCCATACCTACCCCGCCAATCCCTGCCCCAAGCAATGGGAACATGAATAACCATACCATGGCAACCGTTTCCGCTGCCATAAAAGTGAGCGGGCGCAGCCAGTTGGGTCCCCACAGCGATGGCGCAATGCCTGCATAAAGTATGCCCAGAAAAATACCGTTGGCATAGTGACCGATCACACCATAGGCAAGCCCCAGCCCGGTCTTCTCGCCTAGCAGCCCGGGTACATCCCACCATTGGCCGGAAAAGATAAACCCTACTACATCAAACAGGAATAGTGCCCAGCACGCCGGCCAGGATGGCATTCTTCTAATTAATTATGTTTTCCATAACCCGATCAGTTAAAATTTTCTATTTCTTTAGCTACGGGAAAATCAATAGGGAAATCCGCAATGTTGTGGAGGTAATTGGCCACTATTTTGTACCCAATGTGTGCCACAAGCTCTACCAGCGCATCGCTGCCGTATCCAGCTTTGCTGAACGCATCCAAAGCCTCGATTGAAGGGTTACCATGCGAACGGGTAATCGCTATAGCCAGTGACGTCAGCGCGTTTAACTTGCTGTCGGCAATAGACCCGGTCCTCAATTGGATTGTTTCTTCCTCCGTAAACCCGTTCATTTTTCCTAGAGCCGTATGTGCCGACTGGCAATAGTGACATCCGTTTACTTGCGATACGGCCAGAAAAATTGCCTGGCGTTCTTTAGCGGTAAATACCCCTTTTCCCAATGCTTCATCAAATGCGAGATAAGCCGGCAAGGTGTTGGCTGAATTGGCTATGGTAGCATATAAATTGGGTACCATGCCTACTTTTGATTTTAGTACATCATAAATCGGTTGTACCGAGGGATCCGCTTGCTCACGTTTGAGCGGTTTCAATGTTGTCATGTTTTTAATTTTTTTTGGTTAAACTTTTTTTGTCAGATTGACAATGCAAAGGTGCACCTTCACCAAACGGTGGGAAATGACAGCATTTCCTATTGACTTAACAATTCTTCCCGATATTCAGATAAATAGGTGTGTGTTGCAGCCTCGCCATATACGAACTAGTATTGTAATGCGGTCGTTTCGAAAAAAAAGGAATGGACAGGTTAGGTCAGAAGCTATAAACCAATGCCCCAGAGAGGACAAACACCCTGGTCAGACCGTCAGCCCGCGTTGGCCGCCACAATACCGGGTTACCTTCAGTAAGCCTGATCTTCAGGCGTTCCGTCAGAGATGCCTCCCAGGTAACGTTGACATTGATGGTCAGCTGGTCAGACCCTGAAAGCTGAACCCGGTTGTCATTTTTTATAATCTCATCTTTTTGCAACCGGTAAATGGGCAACATACTTATATACAGTACTGCGTTTTTCAATAAAAATTTCCTTTCTACGCGGACGGTCAGGTCATTGCCTCGCTTCAGACCGGCTGATTCGAAGTAGTTTGATGCATTTTCATTGCCTATCCAACGCTCATGCAGGAAACCATTTTCATTTCTTCCCAGTGGATGCTGAAATCCACCGGAAACGGACCATCTGAAAAAATTGTATGAAAATCCCATCAACACTTCGCGTACACCCTGGCTGGTTTGGTACTCCATGGGAAGGCTTCTCCCCATGGTAGACAAGTCCGATTTATTAGTAGGAATAATAAATCCACCAAGTAATATAAACCGGCCTGCCGGGGTATCCCTTAGGGTGACCGAAGCGCTTAGTGTGGCACTGCCTACTCCACTGGTGTGTCCCAAATCACCAATGGCTAACTGGTACGGTAATTTTGCAGAGGCTGCTAACCAAGGCGTCACCTTAAGGCTGGTTTCCAGTTGCGTAGTGAAGATAAAAACCGATGATCCGCGTACCGATGCCCATCCAACGGACTCACTCAATGCAATATTCCTGGAAAAGTGATGACTACCCGAATGAAGCCCATTCACTGAGCAAATGCCGGCATCACTGCAGCCCTGTGCCAAGGCACTCCCCCCGCTTACCAGTGCCAGTATCACCGATAATGGCCTGTTCACTTTCTTAGGTAAATAACATGTAGTTTCAATCATAACAATTTTTTTGAACCGGAGGACATTTTACGGAACCATAACTGCAATAAACACAGCAATCACCAGCCATGGGCTTTAGTAACAAGCCACAGCTTGTGCATTCATAAAAATACGTGCAGGCATTGACTGACATGGTTTCCTCCTTTTGGTGCTTGCACTGCGGACAGGTAATGACTGATTTTTCTACCAGGTCTAGTTGGGTCATCTCAATTAATTAAGGTCGGGACAGAACGGATGCCATTTTTTTTGAAGTCGACCGGTGTCTGCCCAGTTACATTTTTGAATAAGCGGCTGAACTGGACGGGATCAGAAAAATTCAGCTCAAATGAAATTTCTTTGGCCGACTTGTCCGTATAAACCAGAAGCTTTTTTGCTTCCAGGATAATGCGGTCATGAATGATCTGCAACGGTGACTTTTCCCCCATGGCTTTAAATACATTGGCTAGTGTCTTAGGAGATTTGTTCATCAGGTCGGCATAATCGCTGACCTTGTGCAACCTGCGGAAATGTTTCTCCACCAGTGCGCTGAAGTGCCTGACTACATCGAGTTCTTCGGGTGAAATAAAATTATTAGAAAATTGTAATTTGGCTAACCGGATGCATTTTATAATAAAGCGTTTCAGTACGGTGCGTAGCATTTCCAATTGTACATCGTCTTTGTTGCCAAACTCTTCGCGAATCACCTCAAGTAGAATGCCAAATGACCTTTGGTCCTCATCATCCAATATCAGCATAGGGGTGGACAACACCCCATTGAATAAGATACCGTTGCAGGATACTTCGTGGTCATGGTCCTGCACACAATAAAACTCGCGGTTGAATTGAATGATAATATATTCACCAGCCTCATCCGGTATGCAAATGGATTGTCCGGGTGAGAGTGAAAAAATGGAATTGGGCGGCAAGGTTAAAGGCATCTGGTCGACTTCCCACTGCTGCTGTTCGCCTTGGTTCCAGACAAAAGTATAGCAATTTAAAATAATTGGAACCCCATGCCGGCTAAAGCGATCTGCCATGCGAAAGCGGCCATTCAATGCAGTGTCAAGCAATTCCTGATTCATAACGAAAAGAACATGAAGAAGACCAGATTAGTTTGTATGGAAGTAGGTAAGCAAACGTTTTCCTCAACCAAAAGGATAAATCAAACCAATTTTAAACTCAACGGGCACCTGATACTACAACATTGTCAATATCAATTTTTGTCAAGCATAGGACATTTCAGGGTAACTAATATTAAAATACCTGAGTGGACCCATAAATTTAAATGGGTTTAATTTTGTTAGCTAAAGAAACAAAGACAAGTGGAGAACAGAGGATTGCTTTTTATTCCAGATATCAGTGGGTTTACTTCATTTATCAACTCTACAGAGATAAGCCACAGCCACCATATTATTTCAGAGCTGCTTGAAAAAATAATAGATGCCAATGTGCTGAAATTGAAAATCTCCGAAGTTGAAGGAGACGCAATCCTGTTTTACCACATCGGGCCTCCCCCTTCGATGACAGAACTTTACCTTCAGGTGAAATCCATTTTCCTGGCTTTTCATAAGCATCTCCTGAATTATGAGCACTCCCGGATTTGCAACTGCGGGGCCTGTGCCAGCGCCCCTGCCTTAAGCCTCAAAATCATTACCCATTATGGGGAGTTTACCAATTATAAGGTAAAGCAGTTTGATAAACTGATAGGACGGGATGTGATTGTTGCCCATCGTCTGCTAAAAAATGAAGGCATTGGCAGCGCATACTGGCTGGTCACAAAAGATATAATCGACTATCCTCCGCCTTACGAAACACTGTCCTGCTGGAAACAGGAATCAAAATTGATAGATGGAAATACAATATGTTTCCATTATGCGGATATGTCGGCACTGAAGGCAAACATAGAAATTGACAAAGCGCCTGCACACCTTCACGTTGACCATCCGCCAAAAAAGGTAGTGGAGGTAAAGCAAGTCCTGCCCTATGACATGTACACATTAGCTCAGATTATCACCAACCTCTCCCGGAGGTCGCAGTGGCTGACAGGGCTAAAGGAGATAAAGAACAATGCCCACGCCATCAACCAGGTAGGAAATATGCACGAATGTGTTTTAGAAGACCGCTGCGATATCGTTATCACCAGTCGGTATGAGAAAAAAGACAGCAGCATTCATTATGCCGAAACTGTAAAAGATATGGGTGAAATGGACTACCTGCTGAAAACCCAGGGCAGCAATCAAACGGAATTGACAATCCGGTTTTATCTTGCGAAACATTGGCTTATGACACAACTGTTTCTGCTGATGAAAAAGAACAAAATGAAAAATGACTTGGCCCACTCCATACAAAGACTTGCCAAACTAATGGAGAAATTGCCTAAGTAAATTTAAAATTTAATATTTAACCCTACATCAATGAAGTTAATCATTACCAATGTCAGGATAATCCTGACCGTATTAACCATAGTGGCCGTTATGTGGCAAGCCTACGGACAGGAAAGTGAAGAAACCGATGCTCCTGACGGAACAGGGCTTTATGCCTTTGGCGGAATAGGCCCGGCTATACCGGTGGGCAATTTTGGCAAAGAAAGGACTGCCGGCTTCGATCTCAATACCGCGGTGGAGTATAAGTTTAAATCCGGGTTTTTCATTCGTGGCATGTTTGATTTCTCCAGTTTTACTTTTGAGAATGGCACCATTTCTCAAGAAAGCAATGGAGTCTATGCTGTGGGTGGTAGCAATAACCTTGTCTCCCTTTTGGCATCGGGTGGTTATTATCACAAAATAGGAAAATTCAACCCATATGTATTCGGAGGCACAGGCGCTTCCTTTGTCTCCATTCCAAAAATCAACATAGACGTGACCTCCAACACGGTTGATACCAGTCTTGAAGTTAATCCCTATCTGAGTTTGGTTTCAGGGGCTGGCAATGATTTTAATGTAGGGGGAGGCAAAAAGAAGGAAAATGAAAAGGAGAAGAAAGGCATCATACTGTATTTAGAAACTTTTTACACCTATATCCCTGCCACTACGATTGCCTCCACTAATAAATTCAGTTTGATTTCTATAAACCTGGGTTTAAAAAGCAAGTTTTAGGATAATTCTGAAGTATGGCAGGTAGCATACATGCCTTTCTTAACTGTGCGCTCACCGTGCAATTACCGTGGAAGCCTGTCTTACTTAGTGATTTCCACTCCTTTCCAAAATGCGACTCTACCCTTAATTACTTTTGCCAACTCACTGGGATTGGCATAGTACCAAACCGCATCTTTATTTTCAGCACCATCGACCAGCAGCGTGTAGTAATTGGCCGTTCCTTTCCAATGGCACACGGTCTCCGTAACGCTTTCTTTGAGGTATTCCTTCGTAAGGGATTCAACAGGGAAATAATGGTTGCCTTCGATAACTACTGTATCATCGCTTTCCGCAATGACTTTTCCATTCCAAATGGCTTTCATAATCAGTGAAATTTTGAATTAAACAAAATTTAAAGCTAATGTAGCTCCATCCCCATGTAAATCCAATTAAAAATAACCCATAACTGACTTACTGTTTTTTGTCTCATGTCTGACAGATTAACAAAAAGTGTGTAGTCCTGTAAATGGCCGACACAATAATTCGTTATCTTATTTGTACTCATGAATAATGTTCCAAACAGAAATGCCTTCAAAAGAGAAAATAATATCCGATTGGGTTGAGTCTTACGGTGACCAAATGTACTCACTTGCTCGCTACAAAATTTCCGATGCCATCATTGCGCAGGATCTTGTTCAGGAATCTTTTGTTTCAGCCTGGCTCAATTTCGATGGATTCCAATTCACTGCTTCGCCCAAGACCTGGTTATTTACCATATTAAAAAATAAAATCATTGACCACTATCGCCAGAAGGCAAAGAACATCATCGATACGTTGCAAGATGATTCATTTCAAAAAGTGGTTTTTAATGAAAATGGGGAGTGGAAAAAATCAAACCAGCCAATAGCTTGGCCGGTAGAAGATAATAATCTTGCGTACGATGATGAATTTAATAAGGTACTCAAGGGATGTATAAACGAACTGCCCGAAAGCTGGATAGCCTGCATTGAATTGAAATATTTTGGCGATAAAAAATCAGAAGAAATCTGTCAGGAAATGAGTATCAGCTCGTCCAACTATTGGCAAATTATGCACAGGGCGAAAGTAAAAATGAGATACTGCCTGGAACAAAAATGGTTTATTGTGCAGGGCGGGCAGCGATAATCACTTTACATAACCTATTAATACCTTATGAATAGTTTTTTCATTTCCTGTCAAAAAGCCAGTGAGCTCATCGATACAAAGGAATATGCCATGCTTCCGCTGTGGCAGCAGTACCAATTGCGCATCCACGTAAGCATTTGCAAAACTTGCTCCAGGTATAAGCAGCAAAGCGAGTTTATCGAAAAAATAGTTGGAAGTAGTTTGGTATTTAAAGAAGAAACACAAGAATTACACCTCCTTCCAGAAGCCGTTAAGAAAAACATTATTGAAAAGCTGAAGAATATAAAAAATAGTTAAATTTTGTCAGGATATAACAACTTGTGCGTCTACTATACTTGGGTGATGAGAATACCACGAAATGTGGTATATGTTGGTTACCCCGGGTGGCAATGCTGCCCGGGGATAACATAAAAATTTCAAAAAAAAAGCAATCGACAGTATAATGAAAAGTTCCTTGCTATTCTTACTTGTTTCCGGCTCGCTCATGTTTGCGGCATTAGCCCGGAATGAGAATGATTCCGACATTATCACCCAAATTGATTTTTCGGCAGAGGATTGGGAAAAGATAAAACAAAAAGCAAGAACAGAAAATAAACTCATTTTTCTGGATGTCTATACCGCCTGGTGCGGTCCCTGCAAACTGCTGAAGAAAACAACCTTCTCTAATGACGAAGTAGGTACCTATTTTAATACTAATTTCATCAATGCCGCATTTAATGCTGAAGAAGGCGAAGGAAAAATAATTGCAAAGCAATATAGAGTTACTGCTTACCCGACTATGCTTTTCGTGGACGGAGAAGGAAAAATTGTGAAAGCCATTGTTGGTTATAAAAACGCTAGGCAACTGATGAAATTAGCAAAAAGTATATAGCCATTATCTATTGTCCGCTTACTGGCACGGCCACAGGATGGGAACGAACAATCAACGGAACGGTAACGACGTTTGGCGTTTCGGGGCTGTTATTCAATACCAATGTAATCCCCTACGACCGGCTTAGTGATAGTAACTGGTCGCAGATGCGGCTGGAAAGCGTCAATGGCCCCTTGAAATCAACGCAAGCGGAGACCTTTCATACTGTGGAAACCACGTGGGCTACTTGGAAAAAACTTTACCCTCAATCAATGGTTGTATCAACTGAAACAGGCTTTGCCAGGAACTATGGTGTATTTCCTTATGGGTCCTACAGGACTAACAACAGCAGTTTACTTTTTCCTGTTAACCCACGCGACAACCGGCTGTCAAGCAAAGAACGCGTACTTGGCATGCTCATCGAAGGTAAGGTAAAAACCTACAGGTTCTCTTCATTTGAAGAGGGGCTAAAAGCTGTCAAAGATACCTTCAATGGCGTAGATGTCGTTGTAGCCGGAAGCAAGCCGGATAACTTTATAGTAGCCTTTGAATCCAGGCTAAGTGATGGCGCCCTGCTTGATTTTGACGAAACTAAAGTATCGACCGTTTCATCCGCTATTATCCTTACAGACAACGAAGGCAACCAATGGGACATCTTTGGCGAAGCGATGGAAGGGCCGCGTAAAGGACAGAAACTAAAAGAGGTGGTCTCGTTTATCGGGTATTGGTTCACCTGGGGGTCATTTTATCCCGATGTTGAAATTTTTTAGTTTTTGGTGATGATAAACAAGTAACCCCTCGGTTCGCTGGTTTGTGATTGTATTGAACTAGTGTAAAGTAAAGTTAAGTGTAAATAATCATTTGCGTGAGCTCACCCCTTGATTCCCTTCAGGGGCTAGTGCTGCAATAGGAATGCATAGGTTTATCATTAACACAACACTAGTTCTCCGTCGTTGTGAAATTTTCGATGATCTCAGTTACATCATTAATATTCTTCCACGTTGCGGGGCGTACCAGGTCCTGGCCAGACTTAAGTACAAGCGCATTCGGAAATTTTTCTTTTACAACAGACCACCTTGTGTCCATCCAGCGACTGGTATCTGTTTCCATGAGTTTTACGCCTTTTAGTTTACCGGAAACAGCTCTGCCGATCAGCGGCCACCATAGACTCTCTGTTTCCCTATCCCAAAAAACAAATCCGTCTAATCCGTTCCATACTCCATCATCGTAGTATGTGTATCCACTCAATGCAAAAGTTAATTCTTGGTTGCCATATTGCCGGTCATAGATAGCACCCAGGTCGGCAAGGATGCAGTAAGCGGCCATCACGGGCCGGCCATCGAGCCGATCATTGACCACTTCATGTCGTGTAAGGTCTTTTATCGAATAGGCTTTTACTTCCCGTTCACCCCAGGCAACCAGAAATCTGGAGGTGTCAACCCAGTTTGGATCTGCCCCTGCTACGCTTACAAACTCCGGTTCGATCAATGCAGGAAAAACCTCCCGGCCAATGCCATAATGAAACTGCTCCACATTGAGCTCAAGATTGTCAATGTTAAAGTGTTGTGTGCTGTCCTCTCCTCCATACAACATTGTTTTTCCGTCTGAACGGAAAATCTTTCCATTTTTATATGCGATCGGTCGCTGTTTTTTGCCCTGGCTATTCTCCCCGTCTGCTTTCTTTTCAGGAGAACATTTTAGGCCTATCACCATCACGGAAATTAAAGTAATGAATTGAATAATTTTTTGCATGAACGATTGTTTAATGATCTGATAATTTACATTAAATACGTTAATCCCAGGGAAAAACGCGGATAAAAAATTTACGATTTGTCGCCAGTGTTACCCTCTGGATTGACCCGAAGACGGAAATCCGTAATCGTCAAACTAAAGATTTCTTCCCTTTAGCAGCTTGCTCTCATTTGCATAAAGCAAAAAATATCTTTAACAAACTATACTTTATCAGATAAGTCATCTGTGAGGTAGTGATCTTATATGGAAACATAAGTTAAAAAAGTTGAGCTGGCGATGTTTTTAAGAACTCTTGCCATGGCACTCCGCTGTTCCCAACGAGTAATACTTTATCAGGCCTGTATTGTTTCTTGAAGGCCTCCATGCCTGGCGCTTTTTGTGTAGCCCCGCTTTTTACTTCCAGCCCAACTATTTTTCCTTTCTTCTCCAGCACAAAGTCAATCTCATTATTTCTTTGGCACCAATAGTGAACCGCATAGCTTTCACTTAATTGATGATTCACTAAGTGAGCGCCAATGGCTGCCTCCACCCAGCGCCCCCATACATCAGGCTTTAATCTTACTTCTTTCAATGCAACGTGTTGTTGAGCGGTAAGTAGGGCTGTGTTGTGTGCCTGAAATTTCGGACTGGACGAACGTTGGTGAAGTTGTTCGCCCCTATACTTTTCAATACCTGCCAGCAACCCTGCCTTATCAAGCAGCCTCAAGTAGTGAGCTAAAGTCGTGGTATTGCCGGCATCCTGCAATTGCCCAACAATTTTTGCGTAAGACAAAATTTGCCCTGAATACAAACAACCTAACTCAAAAAGTTTCCACAGCAAGGCAGGCTTGTCAACACGCGTAAGCATGAGAATATTTTTAGAGATACTGGTTTCAATGGAGGTTTTTCTATCGAAGTAATCAATATCATCTAGTGGCGCAAGTCTTGTGCGCTGGCTTAATGCGTAGCTGTGTGCACTGCTCTAAATCCAATCCAAAAAAGGACCAAGTCACGCACATTCCAACCCGCTTTCCTAAGACTTGCGCCAGTTTAGGAGGGTAAACTGAAAATACACCCTCGCTACTCCGAGTCACCAGGGGACTCTGAGGTTTTTCTATCGAAGCAACAATTTCTCCTGAGAGGGGGATCGAACGAAAATCAAGCAGTTCGGAATGGAACTGCCAGGTTTTTGGAAAGACGGGTGAAGGATATCGCTGCAGCATAGTCTTAAGCTTGCTGAGGAATAAAATGAAGTTTAATTTTTTGGAAATCAACTTCTGGGATTATCTTTGCACCTCTAATTTCAAAACGGTCCGTTCGTCTAGGGGTTAGGACACCAGATTTTCATTCTGGCAACACGGGTTCGATTCCCGTACGGACTACGAAAATTAAATGCAACTGCCTGTAAATAAGGTAGTTGCATTTTGTTTTATAATTTTTGTGAATACCCCTATATCCACTCAAAAAGCTCCTACTTTTTGCGGTTTGTGGGCCATTTCGATTGGTTTTGGTTCCTCATAGTTTTATTTTTGCACCGCATAATTTTAACTCTTATATCAATGACAAAAGTTGCAATAAATGGATTCGGAAGAATTGGTCGATTATCTTTTGTGGCACTGCTCAGCAAAAAAAATGTAGAGGTAGTTGCCCTTAATGACCTTACAGACACAAAGACCCTTGCTCACCTGCTTAAGTATGATTCTGTACACGGCCGGTTTAAGGGAACCGTGGAGGCAACATCGGATTCGCTTATTGTCAATGGCAAAACCATCAAAGTATTGGCTGAAAAAGACCCTGCGAAACTACCCTGGGGATCGATGAATATCGATGTTGTGCTGGAATCCACCGGCAGGTTTGTAGATGAAGCAGGTGCCGGTGCTCACCTTACGGCAGGCGCTAAAAAAGTGATTATCTCCGCACCCGCAAAAGGAAATATACCCACCATCGTGTTGGGTGTAAATGATAGCAGCCTGAAAGGAGATGAAAAAATTATTTCCAACGCGTCATGCACCACAAACTGCCTGGCTCCTATGGCCAAGGTGCTGGACGATACCTTTGGAATTGAAAAAGGATATATTTCTACCATACACGCTTATACTTCTGATCAACGTCTTCAAGATGCCCCACACAGTGACTTACGCCGGGCCAGAGCAGCCGCTGTAAGCATTATTCCAACCTCTACCGGTGCCGCTAAAGCGGTAGGTTTAGTATTGCCGCACCTTAAGGGTAAACTCGATGGTATCGCCTTACGGGTGCCCGTACCGGATGGTTCTTTGACCGATCTGACTGTGATTCTCAAAAAAGAGACTACCAAAGAGGAAATCAATGCCGCTATGAAGAAGGCTTCAGAGTCTTCGATGAAAGGAATTCTGGAGTACACGGAAGATCCGATTGTATCCATCGACATCGTTGGCAATCCTTACTCCTGCATATTCGATTCCGCGCTAACTTCGTGCAACGGTAACTTGGCCAAGGTGGTTGGCTGGTACGACAACGAGGTGGGTTATTCCAGCCGGATGGCTGATGTGATAGAGAAGTTTGGAAACTAAACCTAAAAAATAAGAGATTACTACGAGCAGCGCCCTAAGCAGGACGCTGTTTTTTTTTAAAGGTTGACAAATAAGCCAAATCCAAAATTAGGAGCTGCCAGGATATTTTTGCCCGATAGCGCGAAGGCCGCCGATGAGGTAATACCAATTTTATCCGTCAACAGGTAGTTAAGTTCAATGGCGGGAGAAACAAATCCGGTGTTATTGGAAAAGACTCCGTTTTGAGCCACTTCCCCACTACCGTTTTCCAAAGAGGTCACCACATTGAATTTAAAAATGGGTATGAACTTCTTGAAAGTGGCGCCCACCTCAAAACCCATCCTTATTTCATCGGAAAAATTTCTGGTCCGGTTATTAAATCCTGCATAGGCGCTGGCATAAATGGGTTTGGGATAAAAGGAATGGCTTGCATCCACACGGATCATTTGGTTGAACTCTCCGTCACCCGTTTGAAGGATTTGGGAATCCCCGCCTGCAGTTTTGCCCAGGGGCAGGCCAAGCACCAGGGATGCACTTATCACCACCGGCTTTCCGGTAATCAAGCCATACGTAAACCCAATATCCGCATCGCCGATAGCATTGACTTCATCCCCGGGTATAACCACACCGCTCTGGCGGAATTCGATCTCATTGAGTGTGCTGCGTACAAAAAATGGAAAATAAACAAGACCTGTCAGCCTATCAGTAAATCCATATTCCCCATACAAACTAGTAGTAAACAAACTAATGGTGGTGATATCCACAAGTTCACCCGATGGCCCATAGAATGTCGGTGAACTGATTATGTTTTGACCTAACTTAAAGTAACCTTTTCCCTTGGGTTGAGGCCATCCTCCGCCCGCATGGGCATGAAAGGATAGGACTAATATCAATAAGATCGAATTAAATAATCTGTTCATAACGGGAATAATAATTTTTATGATTGATAAGTGGTTAGCTCGAATATTTTGGAATTAATTTAGTTCAGCATATCCGAAAACGAGCGAGGCCGGTTTGCAGAGTATGATTACAAATTTATATTGATTCAAGGTAACATTAGGGAATTTATCACTCACATTAAAAGTATGGGCGCTATTCGTGGTAATTTGGCTGATTTCAATTCCCGATGACCGGATGGTGTTTCCTGACTCATTGTTGTTGGCCAGGTAGATAAAGGTACCCAACGCAAAACTGGTGCTGAAATTACTACTTAGTTCAAGAATTATATCCCCATTGACTTCGCGCAAGGTAGCAGTGCCTACCGCCTTATAGCCTCCGGATGGAACAAATGTCCCCATTCTATCTGATCCTACCGCAATTACAATTTGATTGCTGAATACCCCATCGCCTATTGCCTGGATTGTAGCCATGCCAAAACCAACTCCGGTAACCAAACCGTTGGCGTCTACCGCTGCCACATCGGTATTATCCGACATCCAATCAATGATCGTACTAGTAATTGGCTGATCATTGATGTTTTTTACCGTGGCCACAACTAAAACACTTTCACCAAGCGCTATTTCCGTTTTGGGAGCGCTTATATCAACTGAGGCCGCAGCGTTTTCATTAAGAACAACCGATATCCTCGCACTGCTATTAACCCCTTGGAAATCCGCGGACAATATAGCCTGGCCTGGGGAAATAGCTGTAACGATTCCATTTTCATCTACATCCGCAATGTTAGCGGGCAGGATACTCCAGGTAACCACGCTATTTTCTTCAAAGCCAAACTCATTGAAGTACCTGGCCATAACCTGGGTTGAACTTCCCGCCAGCAATGCAACACGGTCAGGAATGATTTCTATTCGCCGTTCAACTACCGGATCATCAACCAGGTCTGTGCCAATGCACCCAGCCATAAAAATCAGCCAGCTAATCGCCAGTAAAAAATTTTTCATCGGTATAATTTTTTATAAAAATATGACTTATCGGAAGAGCAGAGAGTCGCTGATTTGACATTTGAGATCAGGCAGCAATAATTTAAAAAGCTAATCCCTGCTTTTGGGGGATATTGTTTGCTTAAAACCTTATACTAGATTTGGGCATGGAATATAGTCCCGAAGTATTTCTCAACAATTTGGCACAGACAACGCCCTTTCCCTTCTTAATCCCTGTCTCGCACGCTGAAGGAATTTACTTCTATACCCCGGAAGGAAAAAGATATACAGACCTTATTTCCGGAATTGGTGTAACGAACATTGGTCATCGCCATCCAAAAGTGATTGAAGCGATCAAAGCACAATTGGATAAGCATTTGCATGTAATGGTATATGGAGAATACATTCAGTCTGCGCCTAACCAACTTGCACAATACCTTGTGTCGTTGCTCCCGCCTTCACTTAATTGCTGTTACCTGGTCAATTCCGGAACTGAAGCCAATGAAGGCGCTCTTAAACTTGCCAAACGAGCAACCGGCAGAACGGAAATTATATCCTTTCGAAAATCCTATCATGGCAGCACACACGGATCGTTAAGTGTTTCGGGAAACGAGATGAAGAAAAGTGCTTTTCGCCCCTTACTCCCCGGAGTTCGGTTTATTGATTTTGGAAAACCGGAAGAACTAAAAGAAATATCAGAAAAAACTGTTTGCGTTATCATGGAAACAGTGCAGGGAGATGCAGGAGTAAGAGTACCTTCTAAATCCTACATGCAGGCAGTTCGCAAACGTTGTGATGAAACAGGGGCATTGTTGATCCTCGATGAAATTCAATGCGGAATGGGAAGAACAGGTACGCTTTTCGCTTTTGAGCAATTTGGCATCGTACCGGATATACTTACCATCGGCAAAGCATTTGGTGGCGGCTTGCCTATCGGTGCATTCATAGCCGATAAAAAAATAATGACGCTACTGACTCATGATCCCATGTTAGGTCACATTACCACCTTTGGAGGAAATCCGGTGTGCAGTGCATCCGCACTAGCTACACTCAAAGTAATTCAGGAAGAGAAAATTTTGAACGCGGTTGAAGAAAAAGGCAAGCTTTTTGAAAATTATCTCCAACATTCATCTATCCAAGAGATCAGGAGAATCGGATTATTTTTTGCTATTGACTTTGAATCGGAAGCAAAAGTGCAACGAATTGTAGCCAATTGCCTGGAAATGGGTGTGGTTTGCTTTTGGTTTCTCTCCTGCCCAACCAGTTTTCGCATCGCCCCACCGCTCACCATTACGGCAGAACAAATCCGCGAGGCTTGCGGGGTTATTTTAAAGGCAATAGATAATTCAGATAATTCATAACTTTCCGGTATGGCAGAATCCAAACCGTTCGATAGATTAGACTATATCTATAAACTTCTTGTAATTATTGCGCTGGGCATTGTTGCATTGATACTTGCCAAAGATATTTTTGTTCCGATACTCATTGCCGCATTTCTATCGATTGTTTTTTTACCCGTAGTGAACAAACTTCAAAAGAAACTATCGCTAACGTTTTCAGTTATCATTGTTCTTATTTTTACTTTTCTACTTCTGGCGGGCTTTATCTGGATTGTAAGTGATCAACTCGCCAGACTTCTACAAGACCTTCCAGACCTTGAGACTAAATTTAATACTCAGGTAGATAACGTAAGCAATCAACTGCGAAGCCTGCTGGGTATGAGCCAGGCCGAGCAAAACCAATTGGTAAAGGATGGTTTGAAAGAATTAAGCTCTTACACTACCAACCTATTGGTATCAACAACCAATACATTGTCGTTATTGATACAGATTCCTATTTACATGTTTTTGTTTCTAATTTATCGCGATCGGTTCAAAGCATT
>CAYTBO010000036.1:0-28296 GCA_964436055.1 uncultured Ohtaekwangia sp. | reverse complement strand
GTATGGGCAATGTAAACAGAAGCTTGTTGCAGATTCTTATTGACAAGCAGGAGCAAATTGCATCTGATTATAAACTTCGCTTTGCCATTATCGCTGTCGCGGACTCATCCGGCATCGCAGTACATGACACAGGTTTTGATTACAAGCTGTTGCTCGACATGAAACCCGGTGGCAGGAAAGTGAAGAACCTGAAGGAATGGATGCCCAACGTAGCCTCAGAAAATATATCAGATCATTGCCACGCTGAATTGTTGGTAGAGGCGTCACCGGTGAATTTACAAACCGGTGCCCCGGGACTACAAGCAACTAAGCAAGCACTACAGAAAGGCTGGAAAGTAGTTTTAGCAAATAAAGGTCCGCTGGTGATGGCCTTTGATGAACTGATGTCAATCAAAGAAAAGAGCAACACAAAACTGGCCTACAGTGCTACAGTGTGTGGAGGGCTCCCTGTTATCAATGTACTTACCCGCGACCTGAAGACTGCTGACTTCATCAGCGTGCAAGGAATCTTTAATGCAACATCCAATTATGTACTGCAGGAATTAGGTAAGGGCAACACCATGGAAGACGCTATCGCAGAGGCTGTGCGGGTGGGTGCAGCAGAGACCGACCCTACTAATGACCTGAGCGGCCAGGACACGGCCAACAAGTTGTATATCATCATGAAAACCATCACGAACTTTGCCGGCACCATTAAAGACATCAGCATAGAAGGCATTCAAGAGGTGGACCAACGGATGATCTGGCGTGCAAAACAAAATGGAGAAACCATTAAGTTATTAGCCACAGCCATTAAAGAATATAACCACTGGAGTGTTGCCGTAAATCCACGGGTTGTGCCTTCTTCTTCATTCCTGGGCAGTTGTAATGGATGGGAAATGGGTATTGAAGTAACCACAGACTTATATGAATCCATTTGCTTGAAAAACTACGAAGCCGAACCGCTGGGAACGGCTGCCGCAGTGCTTAGAGATATGATTGAAGTTAGTCGTTAGTATTTAGTCTTGAGTCTTGAGTCCTTAGTCTTAAGTCGTTAGATGGTACAAGTATCCAGTATCCAGTATCCAGTATCGAGTATCCAGCATCCCTTTTTTCATTAATTTAGTTCCATAATTTATTCCATTATGAAAGCTACCCTTCTCTATTCCTTCCTGATTTTGATTAGTACAACAATAGTGCAGGGTCAGGACAAATCAGCGCTTCATGGCATCTGGCAGAACAGTGACTTTGGCTACCAAATGACGATCATGTTGAATCCCGATGGTTCCGGTGAATTTGATGGAGAAGTCATTCGATATACCCTACAGGGCAACCAACTAAAAATGGTAGTGGAAGGAATCTCTTCTACCTATACTTATGCATTAAATGGAAATTCGCTAACCTTATCTGGAGGTGACATCGATGGTGCCATCTTATTTCTAAGAAGTGGAGCAAGAAACTCCTCGCAAATTGCAGCCTCCCCTCTACCCGATCAGCCAACTCACTCAACTCCGCCAGCCGGATCTCCACTTTCGGCTGATAAGAATGAATTAATCGGAATGTGGTCAGCCAATGGAGAAAACATAGAGTTTAAAAATAATGGTGAATGTTTATATCGGGGGAATACATACAAGTATACCGCCACAGCGGAAAATCTTACCCTTATTGCCGTGGATGGCAGCGTCACATTCGGTTATAAAGTCAATGGCACCAACCTCACAATGACGGGGCCTGCGGGACAGGTAGTATTTACTAAAGGGGCACCCGCAGCAACTGCCAATTCCAATTCAGGAGAAAAGAGAGTAGCGATGGAGCTGGTTGGCCAATGGTGCTGGATAAATGTGAACGCTACCAATTCAGGTGGATCATCATCAAGCCGCTGCATCAACCTCAACGCGGACGGAACCTATACTTATAATTCGGAGCGATCCATGAGTGTAAATACAGAAGCCTTCTACGGAGGTACCAACTCACAAAGCAGCGACCAGGGCACGTGGTACTTGCAGGGTGACCGCATTTTTTACAATTCGCAATCTACCGGAGAAGGCTCCTACCGGCTGGAGAAAAGAAATCATCCTAAGAATGTAGGAGATCCTATGATCGTGCTGGATGGTGAAGCCTATGTCACTTCAACCTACCGCCAACCCTGGAGGTAAATAGGTTCTGGATACCAAACAATGCGAAGCATCAAGTCTAAGACTTAGGACTAAATACTAGCGACTAAGGACTAACTACTAAATCCTCGCCTGGTAAGTGTACAACTCAAAGTACCTGCCTTTCCTTTCGATCAGTTCATCGTGTTTACCCCGTTCGGCAATTTGGCCTTGCTCTATCACCAATATCTGATCTGCTTGTCTGATCGTGCTTAGTCTGTGGGCTATTACAAAGGTCGTACGTCCTTTAAGAAGTTGTTTCAAACTATCCTGTATTAAGGCTTCACTCTCTGTATCCAAACTGGAGGTAGCTTCATCTAAAATTAGAATGCGTGGGTTAGCCAGTATCGCGCGGGCAATCGTGACCCGCTGCCGTTGGCCACCGGAAAGTTTGATACCACGCTCACCGATCACGGTTTCAATACCTTTCTCAAACTTGGTACTAAACTCCGACACATAGGCACCTTCAATTGCCGCCTGAAGTTCTTGTTCGGTAGCTTCTGGTTTGGCAAACAGAATATTCTCACGGATGGTACCATCAAAGAGAAAATCGTCCTGCAATACCACACCAAGCTGTGAGCGATAGCTATCCAAGGAAACCTTTGAGAGATCATGTCCATCAACTGTAATTGTTCCGGACTGCTGAACTAAAAAAGATGCGGCTAATCCAGCAATGGTAGACTTACCGGAACCGGAAGTACCAACCAGCGCTGTCACGGTACCTGCAGGCGCTGAAAAGCTCACATTCCTCAGCACACCTTTGCCCTCCTCGTAGGCAAATGAAACATCCTTGAACTCAATGTCACCTTTTATCTCTCCGATCTGAATCGTTCGAACAGAATCATCATCTTCAACCGGAGTGTTCATCAGTTCCTCGGTGCGGTCGAGTCCGGCAAATGCCTCTGTCAATTGACTGCCAATGTTGCTCATCTGAAAAATTGGTGCGATGAGGAACCCCAGGAAGAAAGCAAACTGCGTAAGCTCTCCCGGAGTCAAAGTTTTTTCTGTAAGCATATATCCTCCTATTCCCAACATACCTACTAGCGCCACACCAAAAAGAAAGCTGCCCGTGCTTGTAACAAAACTGGTAGTGGTCAAACTGCTCTTTACATTTTGAAAAATCAAATCAACGCCCTTTTCAAATACGATAGCCTCCTGCTTGGCGGCATTAAAACCTTTGATGACGCGTATTCCTCCAAAAGTCTGCGTAAGCCTGCCGGTAACTTCTGCAGTGATGGCCCCCCGCTCACGGAAGATGGGTCGAATCTTTGCAAAAGCTTTCATAGAGATAATACCAAAGATGGATAGTGGAATCAACGTGAATAACGTGAGTTTCCAACTGATGCTAATCAAAAAGAAAAGACAAATGATAGCCATTAAGACACCACCTATCAACTGAAGAAAACCTGTGCCCACCAGGTTTCGTACGCCTTCTACATCCGTCATTACCCGGCTCACCAATTTTCCTGTTTGTTGGTTGTCGAAAAAGCGGGTTGGCAATCGAAGTAAGTGCTTCTGTACGTTAGCACGCAATACGGAAATCAGATGCTGTGCTTCCACACTGAGCAGCATGGTTAACGCATAAGAGACTACTGCAGAAATCAGGATAGAAGCAGAAACACCTATCAAAATCAATTTGAGGTTTGAAAAGTCGCCCTTCCCGATTACATCATCTATTATCGGCTTTACAGAATAGGGCAACACTATTGATGCAGCTCGGCTAATCAAAATCAGTATAAAACCCAGTAACAGTAATTTTCGTCTTGGCCATACTATGGTCTTAAAAACATTGGCCATGCTTACATTTGACTTCTTCTTTTCCATTCTTAAATGTTTAATCTAGCTCCTCCGCAGAGGGTTTAGGGTGACTGTAAACAGGGGTGCAAATAAAGAAATAATGACTATTGACTTAGTCGAAAAACGAAAAGAAATATTGTTTGATGCAACATAAACTCAAAACTCCTTAAAAAGTTTAAATAGACTGATCGGCAGGCAAAGTGGAAGCTACCCATGGAGGGTATTATTGCTGAATTATGGTTAATTTTACCAATAACTTAAGATGTTATGGAGAATCTTTTGAACAGGATTACTATTGATCTGGAAATATGTCACGGTAAACCAACCATACGGAGTTTGAGATATCCTGTTGAAAGTATACTGGAGTTACTTGCTTCAGGTATGACTATTGAGGAACTACTCAAGGATTACCCCGATCTGGAAAAAGAGGATTTCTTAGCATGCCTTGATTATGCCTCAAAATTAGTACACGTTAAAAGTATTAGGAGAATTGCCTAGTGAAATTTCTCGTTAACGCTCAGTTGCCAAAATCGTTGTCCTTGTTATTGCTTGAAAAGGGGTATGATTCAATTCATACCCTCGACTTACCAAACCAAAGCAAAACTAATGACAAATCAATCATTGCTTTTACAGAATTGCAGAATCGGACAGTAGTCACCAAAGACAACGATTTCCTTGATTCATTTCTGATTAAATCCCAACCCAGAAAGTTAATTATGGCACGGACTGGCAATATTTCTAATTCGCAACGCTTATCCTTATTTGAAGGAAATCTAAACAGTCTTCTCGAAATGCTTAAGAGAAGCAATCTCATACAGATTGGCTTATCTGAAATCACAGAGCATGAGTAAATCCTGGTATTAGTTTAATTTCTTCTAAACAGATTGTAAAAAATTATGACACCCACTTCACTTATTGCTTCAAATGCTGTCAGAGGGCAGTTCCCATCCCTGAAAAGAAAGCACAACAATCTTTCCATGACATTTCTGGACGGACCGGGAGGCACGCAAGTGCCCGAATCCGTAATCCAGGCTATGGTCAGTTACTACAGGGAATCTAACGCCAACTCTCATGGTGCTTTTGTTTCAGCTCAGGAAACAGACCATACGATAATGGCGATGCGGGAAAGCATGGCGGATTTCCTTGGCGCTGAAGGTCCCGAAACCATTTCAATCGGGCAGAACATGACCACACTAAACTTCTCATTGGCAAGGGCATTCTCCAGGATATTCAAGTCAGGCGATGAAGTGCTGATCACACAACTGGATCACGAAGCCAACAGAGGTCCATGGCTTACCCTCAGAGATGCCGGAGTGAAAGTAAGGGAGATCGCCCTAAAAAAGGATGGCGCCCTGGACTACGATGATTTTAAAAGCAAAATCAATGAGAATACCCGGCTCGTGGCGATGGGCATGTCTTCCAACTGCATAGGCACCGTGAATAATTTCAAACTGGCCAGAGCACTCACCTATCAGTACAATACCTGGCTACTTTTGGATGCAGTGCACTATGCACCTCATTTCGCCATCAATGTACAGGAGATAGGTTGTGATTTTCTATTGTGTTCAGCTTATAAATTCTATGGACCACATGTAGGTCTGTTGTATAGCAAACCAGGCATACTGGACCGGCTACCCACAGACCGATTGCGCACGGCGGGGCAAGTTGCCCCGGAATCAATTGAAACCGGCACATTGAATCATGCAGCCATTGCGGGTGTGAAGGCAGCAGTAGACTTTATTGGTTCACTGGGAAGTGGCGATACTTTGAGAGAAAACATTGTTACGGCTTTTGAAGCCATACGAATTCATGAGCATGGATTGGCCAGTTATTTGTACAAAGAATTGAGGGGGATTTCAGGAATCACCATCATCGGGCAGGATTTCTCCAGCAATGAGCGGACACCAACCGTCTCCTTTACTTTGGATGGGAAAACCCCTTTGCAGGTATGCGAGCGGCTGGCTGAAAGAAATATTTGCGCCTGGGACGGCCACTTCTATGCCATCAGGGCCATTGAATCGCTGGGTTTGCTGGAGAGGGGCGGAGTAACCCGGCTGGGCATTTCGCTGTACAATTCAAAGGAGGAAATGGACCTGACCCTTGAAACCATTAAGAAGATTGCTTCTTGATTTGGTGAGTTATACCCGTTCAGTTTCCACTTTTGTTCCAGATCGTCCCATCTTTTGCGGGAAGGTGACTGGCAAAAAACCTAGGGCTGTAAAAAATTAATGACCAAGTAATATCAAGTTTGAAACTCTTAGTTAAATTCGCACTAATATGGAAGTGTATTCCATAACATCACAAACCACAACAGAAAAAAAATGGCAAAAAAAGCAAAGAAAGCCGCAAAGAAATCTAGAGCTAAGAAAGCTAAGAAGGCGGTTAAGAAATCTGCAAAGAAAAAGGTAGCCAAAAAAGCTGCTAAGAAGGCAAGCAAGCCGGCAAAGAAAGCAGCTAAGAAGGCTGCCAAAAAAGCTGCACCCAAGAAGAAAAGTGCACCCAAGAAAAAGAAAGCAGCAGCTAAGCCAGTAGCCACTCCGGCACCTGCAGCACCCGCTACACCAAGCCCCGAAGGCAATTCAGGTGGAATGGGAATGATGTAACAAGAAACCCTTTCAAGTAAAAAAGGCGGTTCATTGACCGCCTTTTTTGTTGCGATTATTTATAATTTATAAACTACCCATAGATATCATTCTAATTGGGTAATTTGTGAATTCTGAAAATCCTTCAGATTCGACATTAAAATTAAACTGAAAACTGAAACTCATTTGCTATTATGAACAACAAAAGATTACCTATCATCATCGTTAGTATTATCGGCCTCATTGTCTTTATGACGTTGTCATCCAGCCTTTTTTATACCATTGAGGCTACCGAGCGTGCTGTTGTCTTTTATCCATTTGGGCAAGGACTGGACAAGGAAAATGTAAAGACACCTGGTCTGCACTTCAAGGCACCTTGGAATGACGTATATACTTATCGGGTGAATGAAACAAATTCTGAAGAAAATATGGACGTGCTTGATAAAAGTGGTCTTTCCATCCACATTGATATGAGCGTTCGCTTTTACCCCCTACCGGAAAAAATCGGGTATGTACATGAAAATTTCACCAGAGACTATGTGAACATCCTGGTAATCCCTGAGGTTCGCTCCACGGTTCGTCAGGTAATGGGAAGGTATACTGCAGAAGAGATATACTCAACTAAGCGGGCTGAGGTAGAGCTAGCCATAAAAGCTGAAACTGAAGAAATACTGAGTAAGAGTTATGTTCATGCCACGGCCGTATTGATCCGGTCAATCGAACTACCCCAACAAATTAAAATGGCCATCGAAAACAAACTGCAACAAGAGCAGGAAGCATTAGCTTACCAATTCAGATTAGATAAAGAGCGAAGCGAAGCGGAGCGGAAGCGTATTGCAGCAGAAGGAGAATCGCGGGCCAACCTGATCATCAATAACAGTTTGACAAATAATCTGTTGAAAATGAGAGGCATAGAAGCGACTCTGGAATTGGCCAAATCGCCCAATTCAAAGGTAGTTGTGATCGGCTCCAGCCAAGATGGTTTACCGATGATCTTGGGCAATAACTAACTCGTAATAAATCGCTTAGACTACTTTTATCTAAGTACTGAGAATTCTACTTTTAAGGGAACGTAAAATTTAAGAAAGCGTATGTCCAAAACAGCAGAACTTACCATTGAGGGAAAAACGTTTTCCCTTCCCCTATACACCGGCACAGAGAATGAGGTGGCTATTGATATCAGCAAGCTCCGCGACCAATCTGGAGTGGTTACCCTTGATCCGGGATATAAGAATACGGGCGCCACAACCAGTTCCATTACCTATTTGGATGGTGACAATGGCATACTGCGTTATCGTGGTTACTCCATTGAAGAACTGGCGGAAAAATCTACTTTTATTGAGGTTGCGTATCTGCTAATCTTTGGGGAATTACCTGGTAAGGATCAATTACAAACTTTCAGGGATGACATCAAAACGCATACTCTTGTACATGAGGATGTAAAAAAGATTTTGGATGGCTTTCCATCCTCGGCCCACCCAATGGGGGTGCTGGCATCACTATTCTGCTCTCAAACTGCCTTTTACCCTGAATCGTTGGACCCAAATCGTTCTTCAGAAGGCGTATACCTCAGCATCATACGGTCAATGGCCAAAATGCCAACCTTTGCGGCATGGGCCTATAAAAACGCTTTGGGTCATCCGGTTAACTATCCGGACAATCAACTTGAATATTGTTCACGATTCCTGAAGATGATGTTCGCGTTGCCGGCAGAACCTTATGTTCCCGATCCGGTGATCAGTGCGGCAATGGATAAACTCTTGATACTTCATGCAGATCATGAGCAAAATTGTTCAACCTCTACCGTCAGGATGGTTGGTTCATCACAGGCATCTATTTATTCCTCCATTTCAGCCGGCATCAATGCCTTGTGGGGTCCCCTTCATGGTGGCGCCAATCAGGAGGTAATCGTTATGCTGGAGAGCATCGTAAAAGATGGCGGAAACATCGAAAAGTGGATAGCCAAGGCTAAAGATAAAAACGATCCATTCAGACTTATGGGCTTTGGCCATCGGGTGTACAAGAATTTTGACCCACGAGCCAAGATCATCAAGAAAGCAGCTGATGATGTGTTAGCCAAACTGGGTGTAAAAGATCCAATACTTGACGTTGCCAAAAAACTGGAAGATATTGCCTTGCGCGATTCTTACTTCATCGAAAGAAAACTTTATCCCAACGTAGACTTCTATTCAGGGATCATCTACAGAGCGCTTGGTATTCCCGTAGAGATGTTTACGGTAATGTTTGCCATCGGCAGGTTGCCCGGATGGATAGCACAATGGAAAGAGATGAGAGAAAACAAGGAGCCGATAGGCAGGCCGCGACAAATCTATACGGGCCAAAATGAGCGCAAATACGTGCCTATTACAAAACGGTAATTCGAATCTCATCCATTATATTTAAGTCCCGCTAACGGGACTTTTTTTATGAGTTTATTGGATGATTTTAACCTGGCTGCCAGTCAATCTAAAGATTTGACTAAAAGACCAACCAACGAAGAACTGCTTGACTTGTATGCACTTTTCAAACAGGGAAGTGAGGGCGATGTAAGCGGAGAACGTCCCGGTGGTTTTGACTTTAAGGCTATTGCAAAATACGATGCCTGGACAGCTCGAAAAGGAATAAGCAAAGAGGACGCCATGCGGCACTATATAGATCTGGTAAAGACGTTACAAGCTCAATATAGTTGAACTTTGCTTTTATTTTATCAACCACAAATTGGTGACGGAGCAAATTTTCTTGATGAGGAAGAATCAAGGCACGCAGCTAAAGTGTTAAGGTTAAAATCCGGGGACTCGCTTTCCGTGACAAACGGAAAAGGAATTATTTACGATGCGAAGGTTACCAAGATAACCAAATCAAGTTGTGGGTTTGAAGTAGTGAAATCAAATAAAATTGCGCCCCGGGAGTATCAGATTCACCTGGCTATTTCACCTACAAAAAGTATGGATCGCATGGAATGGCTGGTTGAAAAGGCCACAGAAATTGGAATCAATGAAATCAGTTTTATGGTTTGCGCCAATTCGGAAAGAAAGCATATAAACCTTGAAAGGCTTCAAAAGAAAGCAATAAGCGCCCTAAAGCAATCAAGGCAAGCCTGGTTACCCAAATTAAATGAGATTCAGAGATTCAGTGAAGTAATCCACTTCGATGGTCATAAATACATTGCTCATTTGAGTGATTCCAGCATTCCCTTTCCTAAAGATATCCCGCTCAACGTTTCCTATCAGGTAATGATAGGGCCTGAGGGTGATTTTACTAAATCGGAAATAGATACGGCTATGAGCAATGGTTATCAAATGGTAACCCTAGGTAATACCATTCTTCGTACCGAAACGGCTGCGCTGACAGCTTGCCAGGCTATTCATCTTCGGCATATTCTTGTCTAAGTAAAATTTGAAAAATGAAATTACCATGAATTCTTCTGACGCAGCCAAAGCCATCAAGAAACTGACAGAGCAAATTGACCGTCACAATGAACTCTATTATCAGAAGCATAAGACTGAAATAACAGACTTTGAATTTGATCAACTCCTGGAACAACTTGTCAAGCTTGAAAAAGAGTTTCCTCACCTAAAGCAACCCGCCTCCCCTACCCAGCGTGTAGGGGGTACCATCACCAAAACCTTTGAAACAGTTGTTCATCAATACCCGATGTTGTCGCTAGGCAATACATATTCGGAAGAAGAATTGATCGATTTTGATAAGCGTGTAGCCAAAGGACTTGGCAATGAAGGGTACGAGTATTTTTGTGAATTGAAATTTGATGGTGTCTCCATTTCATTGATATACGAAAATGGGATACTTGTACGTGGTGTAACGCGTGGTGATGGGGTGCGAGGTGATGATGTAACAGCTAACATCAAAACTATTCGAAATATCCCCCTCAACGTGAGCGGAAAAAGTATTCCAGCAAAATTTGAAGTAAGAGGCGAAGTGTTTTTGTCGAGAACCGTATTTAAACAACTCAACAAAGAAAGAGAAGATATTGGGGAAGAAACGTATGCCAATGCCAGAAACACCGCTTCCGGCACACTGAAAATGCAGAACTCCACCGAAGTAGCCAGGAGAAAGTTGAACTGTTTTGTTTATTACTTGCTCGGTGAAGAACTTACTACTAAGACTCACGAGGATTCGATTTTAAAATTGGAACAATGGGGATTCAATGTTTCAAAGACCTATTCGAAAGCGCAAACCATTAACGATGTTTTAGACTATATCCAACATTGGGAAAATAAACGCCAGGAATTGCCGCTGGAAACGGATGGCGTGGTGTTGAAGTTGAATAGTTTATTGCAACAACGAAAGCTTGGCTTCACAGCGAAGAGCCCACGGTGGGCAATAGCCTATAAATACAAACCCGAAAGCCAAAGTACTCAATTGAAATCTGTGACGTATCAGGTGGGACGAACTGGAGCCATTACTCCGGTAGCTGAGCTTCAACCCATAGTGCTCTCCGGTACAACTGTGAAGCGCGCATCGTTGCATAATGCAAACGAGATAGCCAGGCTTGACCTGAGAGTAGGTGACTATGTGTTTGTAGAAAAAGGTGGTGAAATTATTCCAAAAGTTACGGCTGTAGACCTAACCAAGCGCGACAATAAAAGCAAACCCATAGCCTACATCGCGCATTGTCCGGAATGTGGCACAAAACTTATACGACAGGAAGGTGAGGCGGCACACTATTGCCCAAATGAAAAAGGATGCCCACCACAAATTAAGGGAAGGATTGAACATTTCATACAACGCAAGGCAATGGATATCGATTCGCTGGGAGAGAAAACCATAAACCAATTATATACTCTTGAGTTGGTTAAATCACCGGCCGACTTATACGATCTGACGGTAATTGATCTCACACGCCTCGAAGGATTCAGGGATTTATCAATAAACAATCTTCTATCTGGAATTGAAAAATCGAAAGAGATTCCTTTTGAAGCTGTCCTTTTTGCCCTGGGCATACGTTATGTAGGCAAAACGGTGGCAGACAAATTAGCCAACCACTTCAAATCCATGGAGGTGCTTGCATCAGCAAGCTATGATCAGCTATTGGAAGCGCCTGAGGTTGGCGCAAAAATTGCGCAAAGCCTGGTTCAGTTTTTTACGGATAAAAGAAATCAAAAGGAAATAGATCGGCTGCGTAATGCCGGACTGCAATTCACACTTGTTGAAAAGCAAACAAAAAAATTAGGCAATAGCCTCAATGGCAAGTCTTTCGTGATATCAGGCGTATTTGAAAAGTACGGACGCGATGAACTCAAGGATTTGATCATCGCCCATGGAGGCAGGGTGCTTTCGGGCGTATCCGGTCAGTTGGATTACCTGCTGGCTGGTGATAATATGGGCCCAGCCAAAAGACAAAAAGCGGAGAAGTTGGGCGTGAAGATTATTTCAGAAAAAGAATTTGAGCAGATGCTCTGAGATTTTGACCTTAAGTGATAAATATTGAATTTGCAAAGCAGTCATTAAACGGCAGACACCTTGTTCAGAAATCGAATCCTCCTTTTACGAACACGCTCATCCCTTAAAAGCAACGAGAGCCTGCGTACCAGTATCCCTTACAAGCAGGCATTATCAATCGGATTACTTTTTAGTGTAGTTGACAAGCAAAAGCACGATGCGGTAAAAGAGTTCATTCGCCAACTCGAAATGGATGGAAAGAAAATAAAGGTGCTGGAATACCTGCCTAACAAAAAGGAGAATTACGGATTCCTTTTCGATTTTTTTACCATAAAGGACTTGTCCTTCTGGGGAAAAATAAACTCCACCTACGCAGAAAAATTTATTGATACACCTTTTGATTATCTTTTTTGTATTGACCAGGATTCAAATCCGCTCATCCAGCATGTGCTTGCCAGAAGCAAAGCTCGTTGTAGAATTGGAAAATTCTCAAATAAGGATATGCCCTTTTTTGAATTAATGATTGAGCAAAATGGTTCAGCAAAAAACCTGATTGACAGTATGTATAAGTATGTCAAGCAACTGAAGTGACCTTAGTTTTCGTAGAAATAAGTTTTGAAGTTGCTATCTTTGATTTTGGTCGTTTTCACCTATGCAAAAACTAGAAGGTACGGGTGTTGCTCTGGTAACTCCGTTTAATAAAAGAAAAGAAATTGATTTTCAAGGCTTAGAAAGTCTGCTGCATCATACGGCCAAAAGTGCAGACTACTACGTAGTGATGGGAACTACCGGTGAGTCTGCCACACTAAGTCAGAAGGAAAAGCTCAGCATTCTTGACTTTGTTAAATCGCACAATTCAAAAAAACTACCAATCGTTTATGGCATCGGTGGCAACAACACACAGGCGGTAGTTGATACGATCAAAAAAACGCCATTGAAAGGTGTTGACGCTATTTTATCTGTTAGCCCTTATTACAATAAGCCATCGCAGGAAGGAATCTTCCAACATTTTAAAGCGGTAGCCAATGCAAGTCCGTTACCGGTAATTTTATACAATGTGCCCGGCCGCACCGCTTCCAATATTACCTCAGCAACTACGCTCCGGTTGGCTGCCCTTCCAAAAATAATTGGAATTAAAGAAGCTTCCGGAAGCCTGGAGCAATGCATGCAAATATCCAGTAAAAAGGAAATGGATTTTATGCTGATATCCGGTGATGATCTGCTGGCACTGGCGTTTTACACTATCGGAGGTACCGGTGTTATTTCTGTGCTCGCCAATGCATATCCCGAAGTCTTCAAAAACATAAGAAATGAGTGCCTCACCGGAAATTTTAAAAAAGCAGCACAGGCTCAATTCAAGTTGCTTGAAATAAATGGGCCCATGTATGAAGAAGGGAATCCGGTAGGTGTGAAATGGGTATTAAAGGAAATGGGCGTCTGCGAAGAGCATACCCGGCTTCCATTGGCTCCTGCTTCTAAGTCATTGCAAAAGAAAATAAAAATCCTGATGGAAGGATTAAAATAAAAGAAAGGATAGCCCTTCAAGGACCTATCCTTTCCTATTTAGCTATACAATAGTTGAGAATACTACTGAGGTTTATTCTTCAAGTCCTGAACTTCAGCCCTGATAGTTTGAGCCATATTCTTTAGGTCCTGCATGCCTTTGCGAACACGTGTACCCGCAGCGCTGTTTCCTTTATTGTAGAATTTATCAGCGTCTCCTTCGATAGATGCGATCAGTTCCTTAAGCTCTTCAAATTTTTTCATTGTATATTATGTTTAGATTAATTGATGAATTCCTTATGCCAATTTAAATAAAAACGTCTAAAAACAAGCAATAAACCTATTTTTTAAAGCAATTACCCTATTTTTTAGATCCCTTTAGTCACTGAAACGAGGGCTTCCGTACGGTAATAGCCTTCATCCAACTTGTGTTTTAGGGCTGAAAAAGCAGTCAAAGTCTGCTCTACATCGGCCAGCGTATGCACCGCTGTAGGTATAATCCTGAACATGATAACATCCTTAGGCACAACGGGATAGATCACGACAGAGCAAAAAATACTGTAATTCTCTCTAAGGTCCATAGCCATGTTGGCAGCCTCTCCTACACCTCCCTTGAATAGAACAGGAGTGACCGGACTTTGTGTAGCCCCCAAATAAAAGCCTCTTTCCTTCAAACCATTTTGCATGGCACGTACGATTTTCCACAAATTGTCCTTCAATTCAGGTTTTGTGCGAAGCAATTCCAGCCTTTTCATCCCTCCGATCACCAGTGGCAAAGGCAGGCTCTTGGCGAAGATCTGAGATCGTACGCTGTATCTCAAGTACTTCAATATCCTTTTCTCTCCGGCAACAAATGCTCCGATACTTGCCATTGATTTGGCAAACGTGGAGAAATACAAATCAATCTTATCCTGCACACCTTGCTCCTCTCCTGCACCGGCTCCTGTTTTGCCCATCGTACCAAATCCATGCGCATCATCTACCAGCAAGCGGAAATTGTATTTTTCTTTCAACTCACAAATTCCTTTCAGGTTGCCCATGTCACCAGACATGCCAAAGACACCTTCCGTGATTACCAAAATTCCGCCCCCGGTCTCGTTGGCGATCTTGGTTGCCCTGGACAGTTGTTTCTCCAGATTTTCAATATTGTTGTGTGGGAAAACAAAACGTTTACCCATGTGCAGCCTTACGCCATCAATGATGCAGGCATGAGACTCGGCATCGTACACAATCACATCCTTGCGGTCGACCATGGCATCGATGATAGAAACCACACCCTGATAACCGTAATTAAGAAGCATAGCATCCTCCTTGCCTACAAAATGAGCCAACTGCTTTTCGAATTCAAGGTGATGGACAGAGTTTCCGGACATCATCCTGGCGCCCATGGGAGCACCCATACCGTATTGGGTGGCGGCATCACCGTCAACTTTTCTAACTTCAGGGTGGTTGGCCAAACCGAGATAGTTGTTCAAACTCCAGTTTAAAACTTTCTTGCCATTGAACATCATATGAGGACCAATCTCGCCTTCCAACTTGGGAAAGAAGAAATAGTCATCAGGAAGGTGCGAATATTTGGCCAGTGCTCCGGCCTCCATTTTTAGCTTTTCAAATAAATCAACCATGTATATTATCGGTTAAAAAGTGCGGCAAAAATAGAAAAAAAAGTCCATAGCTCACAGATGACTAAAATCTACGAAATTCATGGAAAATAACTATTCATTAGCCACTTCCACCCATCATGTCAACCATTTGGTAGCCCCTAAACAATCTTTAAATGAGCATTTGGTAATTAATCCTTAGCATTGCATTTTGAGCCCTTATTTATGAAGAAGATAAGAAAAATACTGGTTGCCAATCGTGGCGAGATTGCTCTGAGGGTGATGAGAAGTGCCCGGGAAATGGGTATCGCTACCGTGGCTGTGTATAGCGAGGCTGATAGAAATGCGTTACATGTAAGGTATGCCGATGAAGCTGTATGTGTTGGTCCTCCACCCTCTGCCGAATCGTATCTTAAAATTGATAAGCTGATTGAGGTGGCATTGCAAACCAAATCAGATGCAATTCATCCGGGCTATGGATTTCTTTCTGAGAACAAAACTTTTGCGCTCCGGGTAAAAGAAGCTGGAATCATCTTTATTGGCCCTTCCCCGGAATCGATTGAGTTGATGGGTAGTAAACTGGCCGCAAAGGAAGCCGTGTCCAAATTCAATGTACCGCTCGTTCCCGGTACTGCCGAGCCAATATCTGATATGGTAAAAGCAAAGAAGATTGCCGCAGAAATTGGATATCCGATTCTAATCAAGGCCAGTGCCGGAGGCGGTGGAAAAGGAATGCGTGTCGTAGAAAAAGAATCTGACTTTCAGGAGCAAATGGATCGTGCGGTAAGTGAAGCCATGTCAGCTTTTGGCGATGGCTCTGTGTTTATAGAAAAGTTTGTAAGCTCGCCAAGGCATATTGAATTCCAGATTTTTGGTGATCAGCATGGCAATATCGTTCATTTGTTCGAAAGAGAATGCTCCATTCAACGAAGACATCAGAAGGTAGTGGAAGAAGCTCCCTCTTCGTTGCTTACCCCTGCTTTGAGAAAAGAAATGGGTGAAGCGGCCATCAATGTAGCCAGGTCCTGCGGATATTACGGTGCCGGCACGGTTGAATTCATCATGGATGAAAAGAAGAACTTCTACTTTCTGGAAATGAACACCCGGCTTCAGGTGGAGCATCCGGTAACGGAGGAGATTACCGGTTTGGATTTAGTAAAGCTTCAAATAAAAATAGCGGAAGGGGATAAAATCCCATTCAAACAAGAGGATCTTTCCATTCACGGTCATGCCATTGAAGTGCGGGTGTACGCTGAGGATCCATCGAATAACTTTTTGCCCGATATCGGCACACTCCAAACCTATACGCGTCCACAAGGGTACGGTATCCGTGTTGATGACGGCTTTGAACAGGGCATGTCAATTCCATTCTACTATGATCCCATGATCGCTAAGATGATTTGTCATGCAGAAACCAGGGCAGATGCCATCTGCAAGATGATTAGAGCAATCGATGAGTATGAAATCACAGGTATCGAAACCACTTTAGGTTTTTGCAAATTCGTAATGCAGCATGAGGCATTTACATCGGGTCAGTTTGATACGAAATTTGTTGAAAAATATTTCACACCGGAAGTCCTGAAAACTGAAGAAATACAGATGGAGAGCCAAATAGCTGCTGCACTAGCTGCAGAAATTCAACAAGCTATGAAGGCTAACACTATTCCCCTTGCCTCTGCTTCCGTAAGTGAAAGCAAGTGGAAAAAAAATCGTTTTTGAAGTAATGGCTGAAATCAAACCAATCAAAGCCTGGCGGTACAATCCAACGCTGGCAAAAAATATTGACGCGCTTACTTCCCCGCTTTTTGACGTAGTGTCAGACAAACAAAGAAAGGTGCTCTATCAAAACCCTTATAACAGCATCCACGTTTCCGTGCCATTGGGTTCCAATCCTGCCGAAGAGGCGGCTCAGCGACTAAAAGAATGGAAAGAAAAGGGTATTATCATTCAGGATAAGCTGCCAGGCATTTATGTATACTACCAATATTTCAAGCTTGCTGGGTCCGTAAAGGAATTTTGCCGCAAGGGTTTTATAGCGCACATCAAAGCTTATGATTGGGATGAAGGAATTGTACTCCGGCATGAAAACACCATGCCCAAAGCCGTCAATGACAGGATTGATCTGTTGGACAAACTGCAACTTCATGCAAGTCCCACACATGGATTGTACTCAGATCCAACGCACAGTATTGAGAAATATATGGATGAAGCCATCGAAAGCCCCATCTATGAGTCAGAAGATTACCAGGGTGTAAGAGATGCATTGGGAGTGATACATGATGCATCGGTGATTAAAAAATTCGTTGCATTGCTCGATGACAAAAAGATCATTCTGGCTGATGGCCACCACCGTTATGAAGGATCTATTGCTTACCGAAGGCAAAAAAAAGAAAAAAATTCAGCCCATAACGATAAGGAAGGATACAACTATCACTTGATGTATTTTACCAACACTGAATCAGACGATCTAAGAATATTGCCAACACACCGATTGATTAGAAATCTGAATTCATTTAATGAAAATGAAATTCTGGAAAAGCTGGAACAGGACTTTATCATCAAGCCCGTAGCAGATGCGGATACCATCCATGAGATTATTTTGGGGAAAAAATGGGCATTTGGAATTTTGTTCAAAGACAACGCTGTTAAAGTAAGGTTAAAGCCAGAATCGTTTCACAAAATGAAATGGACATTCCCTGACGTTGTCAAAGCTTTGGACCTTACCGTTTTACACTATTTTATTATTGAAAAAATATTGGGAATTCCGGGTAAAGAACAGCGATACTCAGATAAAATAGAATTTGACAGGAGTTTTTCAGACTGCCTCACTAAGGTGATAAGCGGAGATGCGCAACTGGCCATAATCACGCAGGAAATTTCAATCGAGGAAGTTAAAGCAGTATGCGCCAGCGGCTATACCATGCCTCAAAAATCTACATACTTTTACCCAAAAGTAATTTGCGGATTCTTATTCAGTTCAATAAAAGAAGATGAATTTCAAACGCCCGCTTATACTGGCTTCTAACAGTCCGCGAAGGCAATACCTGATGCGTGAACTGGGGTATAAGTTTACGGTCAGGAAACCAAACAGCGATGAATCATTTCCTTCAGAAATGCCGGTAGAGCAAGTACCCTTGTACCTTGCCAAAAAAAAAGCAGAGTCTATTGCACCTGAGAATGATAAGGTAATCCTTACTTCTGATACCGTAGTGATTCTGAATAAGAACATATTAAACAAACCTTTAGACAGGAATGAAGCCATAAGTATGTTATCCTCCCTGTCGGGAAATACACATACCGTTATTACGGCTTTTTGTTTAAAGGATTCAAAACGAATAGCTTGCTTTCACGATAAAACCAATGTGACTTTCAATACGTTAAGCGATGAGGACATTGTAAATTATGTGGATCAATTTCAACCCTACGATAAAGCGGGCGCGTATGGAGCACAGGATTGCTTAACGAAAGGAGTTAACCCCTGCACTGCAGAAGAAATAGCGTTTCTGCAAAAAATGGGAAAATTAGACCTGATTGAAAAAACGTTTACCGATAGCCGTGTGGGTACAGGAATAATGGCTATTCAAAAAATTGACGGTTCCTATTTCAACGTAATGGGCTTGCCCATACATCAGGTTTATTATCAATTGGAAGCATTTCGGGATAATACAGACTGATAAACCTGCATTATATTGGTGGCAATTTGTGCCGGCTCAAACTGCCTTACATACGCTAGTCCATTGACTACCGCCATCCTCTTTCTATCTTCATCACGCATAAATACCTTAATGCCCTCCGCCAGTGCATCGGCATCATCGGGGTGAATGTACATGGAAGACGGACCGCCTGCTTCTTCCAGGCAAGACCCCGTTGCTGCGATAACAGGCACTTGAGAATGAATTGCCTCAACAATTGGAATCCCAAAACCTTCAAACCGGGAAGGGTAAACAAAAACTTTTGAAGCCTGGTAAATCCTGGGAAGGTCACTAAACACAACATCATGAACAAAATGAACACGCGTGTTTAGTTTATTTTCAGAAATGAATTGATTTAATTCAGCCTGGTATCTGGTAGGTTTACCAATCAAAACGATGGATACCTCCTTGCTGAGCTGGACCGCGGCTTTTAAAAGCAGCAAAGCATTTTTACGAAGCTCAATTGTTCCTACCGTAAGTACAAAATTCGCCGGCAGGCTATACTTCTTTGCTACCTGCTGAATTTCTTCACTCGAAAATCTTTGTTTGAATAGTTCATCACATCCCTGATAGATTACTCGAATTCTATCTTCAGAAACACTTAAATAGTGCATAAGGTCATTGGCCGTCTGCTTGCTGATAGTGATTATTTTGTCCGCTGACTCGCACGCGTGTTTCAATTTTTTTTTATAAATCCGCGTATCGATTTTATGATACAATTCCGGATAGCGGATAAAGATAAGGTCATGAATAGTGACAACAGTTTTTAAACCCTTTGGTTTTGTTACCGGCAGTTCATTACTTAAGCCATGGTAAATATCCATGCCGTCTCGAAAAGCAATATTTCCAAGATTCACAGATCTCCAAAAACTTCCAAACCCAGAACCCCTCACCCACGCAGGTGGTGTTCGGACAAGTAATTTGGGGTTTACACGAAACATCTGCGTTTCAGGATGTTGCTTAACCTTTGGACTATACAAGGTATAGTGATGGTTTGTGAAATTGTCAAGCAACGCTTTCACAACAAAACGGCTGTAGTTTCCTAGTCCGGTAAAATTGTTGAACAGTCGCTTGGCATCAAATCCTATACGCATAACCAATAAGCATCAAGATGGCAATATAAAAAAATAGCCCCGAATTCGTCGGGGCTACTTCGGCATGATTAACGCAAGGTCAATTCTTCTTGTCCCCTTCTTTCTTTTCAATCAATTTAATTTCATCTCCATCTTTCAATCTTTTGGAGACCACCAGGAAGGGTCCGGTTACCACCTCTACGGTATCCGCTAGACCTGAAAGAATTTCAATATTATCATAATCACTAATTCCTGTTTTTACTTCAGTCATTTTTGCTTTCCCAATATCATTCACAAACACTACAATTTTATCGGACTGCTTTTGTTGCTTCTTGCTTTCATCCACGACCTGGCGGTTATTCCTGTTATTCCCATTGCCATTTTTCTTTTCATCATTCTTTTCAGCATTGGGATTACGTGTAGTCACCGAAGCCAATGGAACAGAAAGTACATTTGTTTTGGTATCCGTCATTATTTCAACGCTCGCCGTCATGCCCGGTCTGAAAGGATAGCGAATGCCCTTTTTCAAGAGATCTTCATATGAAGATCGTAGAATCAAAATCCGAACTTCAAATTCAGTAATGGCGTCTGCGGATAGTTTTTCCTTTGCCGTATTGGCAATATTGGTAACAATACCTTTGAATACATGGTCTGTATTGCTATAGGCATCCACCTCGATCATTACCGTATCGTTGAGATGAACCCTTACAATATCATTCTCATTTACATCTACCCTCACTTCCATAATATTCAAGTCGGCAATCCGCAACATTTCTGTTCCTGCCATTTGAGCGGTACCCACCACACGTTCTCCTTGTTTCACATTCAGCTTGGATATTACACCTTTCATGGGAGCTGCAACGGTCGTTCTTCTCACATTCTCTCTCGACTCACGCACACTCGCTTCCGTACTTTTCATGATATACTTGGCTGCTTCCAGGGATTGCTTCGCGGATTCGAGGTCATTATTAGCAATTTTGTAATTCTGCTGTGCCAGTTGCCACTCTGCTTCGGAGATTACCTTCTCATTCCATAGTTTTTGTTGCCTTGCGTAGTCTTGCTCCGCCCGCATAAAGGTTGCCTCCGCTCTTGATAAGGATGCCCTTGATGATTCTACATTGGCTTTTTGCTGATTGAAAGTAGCCTCAGACCTTTCCAACTGGCTAAGCCACACATCAGGCCTGATCTTCACCAATACCTCACCCTGTTTTACGCTATCACCATCTTCAACATAAAGTTCAGTTATCTCCCCTGAGACTTCTGGGGCCAGTTTAACTTCGGTCACAGGCTGAACGGTGCCGGACGCACTTACCTTTTCCGTGATGGTGGTACGCCTGGCTTTGGCCAGTTCCACCTCCACTGTCTTTCCCTTGCCTATCCACCCTTGCGATTTGGCTACTATAAGGAAAACCCCAATCACTACCACCGACCCGATAAGAAAATAAACTAACTTATTTGATTTACGTTTTTGTTTTGCCATTTAAATAGTATACTAGAGGTTAGTAGTCAATAGGTTTTCCCTGATAGAAATCCAGAATTTTCTTTTTGAAAATAAAATTGTACTTGCTCCTGGCCAGGTCAGACTTTGCCTGAAACAAATCATTTTCGGAAATTTGATATTCGAAATAGTTGATGCCTCCAAACTCAAATCGCTGCTTTGCCATTCGATAAGCTTCTTCTCTTGCCTTCACCTGCTTTAAAGAGGCTGAGTAACTCTTCGCTGCGGCTAATGCATCATTGTAGGCAGTTTCAATTGTTTGCCGCAACACATTTTTTGTTTCCTGAATATTGATATTGGCTATTTCGTGATTGATAGCAGCCCGCTGAACGCCGGCCCTGTTTTGCCATCCATTAAAAACAGGAATTGTTAACGACAAACTAACCTGCTTGAATAAGTTATCCGTTAGTTGATCCCGTTGATCATAACCATCAGCAATCACCTGTGTCACCGGTTCATTGCCAAACACATTGAATTGATCGCTTCCTATGGTAACGATGCCAACCGGTGTTGAGCCAGGGGTGGTGCCAACAATGGTTGTGCGCTGAACGTTTTGTGCACTGGAATAGTTGGATGCCGCAGAACCATTCAGGGCCAACCTAGGATACAAACCACCCTTGCTTGCCTTGAGATTCAGTTCAGCGCTTTCTACTTTCAGTGATGCACTCTTGATTTCCGGCATGCTTTGCAATGCGATCTCGTATAGCTGATTCGGGTCTTCATCCAATACCAGATCCTGGGGTTGTAAATCAGGTACCTCAACGCGCATGGGTGTGGACCCGGGGATTTGCATGGCCTGCTTCAACTGAAGCAGTGAAAGGTTTAACGTATTTTCCTGATTGATAAGATTTACTTCATTGGTGGCTACCTGCGCCTCCTGGTTCAATTCATCCCCTTTTGGTAGTCCCCCCACTGCAACTTGCTTCTTGATGCGCTCCAATTGCTGCTGGCTGGAATTGAGTTGGAAATTTGCATTGTCAAACAACTCCTGGTTGAAAATCACATTGACATATAACGTAACAACATTGATAATCACATCATTTTTGGCTTTCTCCAGATCTTGTTCAGAAGCTTCATACTCCTTAATGCTTTGCCTGAATGAATTTTGTAAGCGCAGCCCATTGAACAAAAGAAGTGAACTGTTGGCTTGTAGATTTATGGTATTGTTATCCCTGTTGATAAATTGGTTTGTAACCGGATTGACAGCCCTTCCGAAATTTTGTCCATAGGAAGTACCGGCATTCAAGCTGGGCATAAAAGCCATTTTTGATTGGAATAACCCGACTTTACACCCTGCCACATTGTAGACTCCACGTCTTACATTCAGGTTGTTGTCTAAGGCAATTTTAACGCACTCCTGCAACGTCCATTCTTTTACTTCCTGGTTGACCGACTGTTGTGCGTGTGATGTGAAACCGATGGCGAATGCCAATAATAATAATAAATGAAACTTAATCATAGCAGCTATCCAATTTCCGGGATGTAGATTACCTCCTTTACCCAATTTAGACTGTTTAAATACGAAAATGTTACATCTCTAATGATGGAATCCATTTCAATAACCAGACAAGCAAGGTCATTTTTCCCTTTTCGGGATACAGACATCGTCCCAATATTGCACTGATCATTAGCCAAAACACTGGCGATGAATGCAATACTTCCCTTGACATCGTCAGCAGAGATGATAAGGGTATGATTGGAAGCAGTAAAATCCGCTTTGAAACCATTTACTTCGGCTATGTTGATAATTCCTCCACCCTTACTTTCGCCCAATATCTCCACCTTCTTTTTCCCGTTAGTAAGTTTTAATTTGATGGAATTGGGATGATAGGTTGAAGCGTTTCCTACCGATTTAAAGGTATATTTCAAACCTTGCTGCTTGGCAAGTTCAAGTGATTCCTTAATTCGCTTATCATCAGTCTTAAAGTCAAGCAAACCGGCAATGATTGCTTTGTCGCTTCCGTGGCCTTCATACGTTCGGGCAAATGAATTGTAGAAAGTAATTTCAGCTTCAGCCGGAATTTCACCCAACACCGCAATAGCTGCCCTTGCAATACGCACCACACCAGCCGTATGCGAACTGGAAGGTCCAATCATAATGGGCCCAATCATGTCAAAAATGCTGCTTTTCTCAGGCATGTTATCAATACGGTAATATGAGGTATTTAGATGCCAAATTGGGGTATTTTTTAGGTGGCAACAAAAATAATACACAATTGTTCCGCATGGCATTTATAAGGAAAGGTTCCTAAAAATCTTGACGGGGTTCTGAAAAAATGATTTAAGCGTGTTCTAAAAAATTCAGTATGAATGTGAAATCAAATTAACCCATATCGAATATTTAAATCCAAACGTAGAGAAGAGAATACACAATGTCATTGCTTAATGATCCTCAGTGAACTCACTGTACCTCCGTTAGATACGCGCAGGATATAAATGCCGGCCGGGGCATCGGATAAATCAATGGCATTATCCGATCCTAAAACAGTGCCGCGCTCAATCAACTGACCGAGGTTATTAAAAACCATGAAGGTGAAGTGATCATCATCAATGCCGGACAAATGAAAAATACCGGAAGATGGATTGGGGAATGCTACAACGTTTCGTAATCCCTTGAACTCAACCCGCTGTATAGTCGAATGAGCATATTGCCCGTCAAAATCCGTTTGCCTTAACCGGTAGAAAGAAATTCCATTCAATGGCTGGGTATCCAGAAATTGATACTGAATGGCTTGAGAGGTTGTGCCAGAGCCATTTACTGTTGTAAGGGTATTCCAAACTTCAGCATTTTGAGACCGCTCAATAGCGAAGAAATCGTTGTTGACTTCAGAAGCAGTTTTCCAATCCAATTGAACAACCTGGCCAAAGGGACGGGCAGTAAATGAGGTTAGCTCAACAGGCAGTGGGTTGGTCAAATCCGTATTGCCCAGCGTAAAGCGATCGCCATTGGCGAAATTCACACCTGAAAATACGATAGTATTTCCTACAAAGGAACCTTGCAAAGGTGGCACATCATTGTCGGCAAACCCATCTCCATCCCTATCAATTAATAAGCGCAGGTTAGAGCCCAGCGGATTGGCCAGGGCATTGATGTCGAAGGAAAGCGATACCGAACCTATCCTGCCGGTCTGGCTCACCCGCCACACCCGTGATAGCCGCTCCTGCACAGGTGCGCCAACATCCACAACATTGGAACTTACCAGGTTGGTATTGTCATGGCCAAAAATTAAGAATTCGTTATTATCCAGGTCGCTGGGATTCCATATACGCACTACGCCTGTTCCTATTGCATCGCGGTGGCTTGAACCATCGGCAGCCTGGCCTATCCCGGCAACTTCAAAATCAAAATTACCATTGCCTACATCGTCCATGGTGTACAGGTCATTTACCCCCAAGGCTATATTGTATTTTGCTGATAAATAATTGTTGATGATTATACTTTGGGCATCATTTACTGCAAGATTGTATGTAAAAAACTCCGCAATATCTCCGTTCAAATTCCTCCCCGTAGTCATTGCTTCATTGCCAATTAGTAAATCCAGCGCATTAACCTGTGGTATTCTTGTTTCTGCTCTTGTGAAAATCTGGTTCATGTCTTTGAACAATTGAAGATTTACATTGTCGTAATCGTATTGAAAAATACCAAAGTTGACGTCTGACATGGAGCCTCCAGCTGTTTCGAAATCACCTGAGCGGGTTGCGTTCGTATAGAAGATAGGAAAGTGAATATCTCCCACACCTGGAAAATTACTCAGGAATTCAAAATTTTCGGTCGCATCATTTCCTTTGGTGAAAAATGCATTGAAATTCTTATGCAGATTTACTTTGGTAACAATAAAAAAAGACCATGTTGTAAGGTCAATACTCGAGTTATCCGAGACATTGAGTACATCATCAGTTCCATCAAAAGTAATAGTGGCGTTCCCGTTTAATGCAGAAGTATTTAAGGTCGGTTGATTTGCTGCAACAGGGGGTACTGCATTATTTATGTATCCGGACTGGTCAGCCCACTCAGTAACAGAAGTTCCTGAAGTTGAAACACCTGAGTTTCCATCAAGCCAAAGCACGAGTTCTGAAGCGCCATTTGTATAGCTTACTCCTCCCGGCCCCATATTTCCAAAAGGCGGGGGACCGGTACCCACCACGGGGAATCCTGAACAACCGACCCCAATACAATCGATGGTGAACGTAGTGCATACCTGGTTGACGGTAGCTCCATTGGCAAAGGTGATCACACTGCCGGACCCGTTTTGCAAAGTGGTTGTTCCCGATCCGCAAAGGAGCGCATCGGTAAAACTGATAATCAGGTCGTCATTGGAAACGGAATTAGTATTAATGGTGGTAGTACTGTTGCCGGCCAGAATAAGATCATCGGCACTGCTCAATGTCGAACCCGCATCCGCCTCCAGAAAACCTAAGTTTACATAACTGGAGGTAAGGCTAAAGACAGCACCGGCTTCAATTTTAACATAGCCATCAGTCATCATTTCAATTCCAGACACGGTGAGCGTTCCAGTGATGACAATATCGCCTTCCTGAAAAAACATGGGCAGGTTAGAAGCCGCAAAAGGACCTACATTGGGAAGACCTAATCCATCGGGAGAAACACCGCAGCTTTTATTATCATCGGTTGCATCAATGGTCACATTGTGCCCTGCCCTTATTACTACATTATCTGCCCGGGTAGGCCATATGCCAACCGGTACTGCACCGGAAGATCCATCCGCACTTAATGACCAGGTAGTGTTCAGGTTCCATGCCCCGCTAGCAAGGGAGTAATAGGTGGTTGGTCCAATGGCTGTAAGGCCGCTGAATACCACACCAACGATAAAAACCTGGCCTGCGCCTCCGGAGAAAGTGGCTGTAGGGTTTTCTGTTCCAGCCGTTGTTATTTGCCTGACAGCAACTCCCATCGTAGGATTAGCACCATTTTGCTCGGTTATCTCCGTATAACCCACCGGAGGTGTATGCGTTATGTTGGCATTACGCCCTGCAGCATAACAAACAAAATCATTGGCAGCTACGGTAACAGCGGGCAAGGCAATGGTTGTAGCGCTGGCATTGTTTGCCCCGTCAAAGTCGCCCACGGGGCTCGCCTGATTTACATCTTTTAGCGTAAACGCAACAAACCGCTCATTAATAGGTGCGGCATCCCAGGTAACAACAAAGTCATGGCACCAAACCGCTCCTGCAGTCGCGACTGTAATCCCTGCTTCGTTCAAATACCAGATTTCTACTTGGAGGTTCCCATTTGCGCTGGTCTGCTGATGGGCTTGTGTCAATGCCTGGCCTCCCCAGGTAATAGAAGTGGCGTCAATTCCGCCACCCTGACGGGCTTCCACGGCCACTACGATCAGCCGGTTGTTTCCGGGGCCGGCAGAATAGCTCAGTTTCGATATTGAAATGGAATTGTCTACAATGGAGGCTTGACTAAAAACCGCAGTTACATTCAATAATAAAAATGCTACAAGCATGCAACATGCAGTAGTAAATTTTACAGATAAACCAAGGGGATTGGATTTACCGTTTTGATCAGACAGACGTAAATTGTTGTAGATCACAAGTCAAATATTGTTTGGATCAAATTTATCCCTTTGCTTATTCCAAATCTAAAATCCTCGCAAATTTAATTGAATTTTAACGTAATTCTGACAGATCATAAAATACGATGGCTTAGAATGCCTATTTCTCATTGTCTAACCATTCAGTCCACAGAGAAATGTACACGAGTATCCATAGAATGCCTATTTTGGGTTATCTATGAAATCCTTCTCAGTGGTTTAAAATAATCTCACTATGTTGAAGTAGAATTAGGCAAAATGATCATCTGCCTTGCCAGCAATTATTTAAGGATTGATGACCAGGCGTTGCTGTTGACCTTTATTGTTTCTAATGATATACACACCGGCCGAAAGTCCTTCCGTACTAATTTCAAGTACTCCTGACTTTTCCATGATCAACCTGCCAAATGAATCAAAGATTTTTACAGTAGATGTTTCACTTAAATTCACAATTCCTCCAGTACTGGGGTTAGGCCAAACAAGGAAGGTATCCTTAAGTCCACCAAGATCAATTACGATTACCGGAGAGTATTCAAAAGCACCATCCAGGTCTACTTGTTTCAGGCGATAATACGAAAGTCCGCTCAATGGTCTTTCATCGTACCATTGATAATCTATAGCATTTTCTGTTGTGCCATTTCCATCTACTCTTCCAAGTGCTGAATAAATAATTCCATCATGCGATCTCTCTATCGAGAAATAATCATTATTCAGCTCACTAACGGTTCTCCATTCCAGTTTAACGAGTTGGTTTTCTGTATTGCCTCTAAAATACAACAGCTCTACAGGTAGTGGATTTACTGATGAAGTTGAAGCCAAGGTAAAGGGACTGAATGAAGTTACTGCCGCACTGGTCGTAATTGTGCCGTTGCTAGCATCACCGGTAGTACCTCCATTACCCAAATTTTCCCAAATTGCACCGGTCCACCTTGTTACTCTCAACTCGGGTAAGGAATTAATATAGGGCCCACTACAATCTGCAGAGTTCCAGCTCAAACTCACAGTAACATCAGAAGTGCCAACCGTACGATCCAACTGCCAGTACTCACATCCGCTAACGGTAAAAAAAGAAGGATCCCAATTGCTTCCAAATGCTTGCTCTTCAAAAAAGTATTGCGCCCTGAATTGATGGGTAGCATTAGCAGGTGCAGCAATCGAAATCGGGCGGTAAATTCCACCATCTCCTATGGGGAAAGTAAATGCAGTATTACCGGTTTTTAATACCGGGCCATCAATATAGCTGCTATTGCTGGCAGCGCTTACTGTAGAACCAGCTAAGAAGTTAGGAACATTTACTGCATCGGTGTTTACTATCCCGGAGATGAAGGTAGCGGTTATACTTATGTTGATATCGGTAGTTAAGGTGACCTGGTCCGCTGCTTTGTCAAGTGTTATTCTACGGAAAATCGGTGTAGGCGTTCCTCCTGTTTTGCTTATGGTTTGTGGATTTGAGCCTC
>CAYTBO010000035.1:0-28445 GCA_964436055.1 uncultured Ohtaekwangia sp. | reverse complement strand
GACAACTGCTCCCGTAAAATTGCTGATATTTCTTCTGGTTTAATTTCTGCCATGATATCTATTCGATTACTTGATTCCGTTTTTCAATTATTCTAAAATCCTTTTATATATGGATTGTGCTTGAAAGCCACTTTCAACGCTTTGAGTCTATTGCTAATGGATGCATCCACTTGCTTATCTCCAACATTCAAAATAAACCCTCCAATTAAATCAGCGTTAACCTTCTCCTCAAGTTCAATCGACTCCATTGCTGAAATCTCCTGCACGATTTTCTTAATTTCCTTGCGCAAGGAATCATCCAATTGAATGGTAGTCGTGATGGTTGCTTTCTGAATACCTTGGTGAATGTTATAGGCATTGTGAAACTCCTTTGCAATGGCCGGCAGTATGGCCTCCCTGTTTTTGCGGGTCACAATATCCAGAATGGCCAGGGTGAGCTTGTGAACCTTGCCTTTGAAAATTTTCTCAAGGATAATCTTCTTCTTATCGTGCTTGATCACCGGACTACGCAACATGACGACCAATTCGTAATTGTCATTGCAAGCCTTATCAATCAATTGCATATCCTTATGCACCTCTTCCAATACACCTTGTTCTTCAGCAAGGCCCAGAAGTGATTTTACATAACGCGATGCAACCCTAAAGTCTGCCATCTTTTAATTTATCTTTAAATCGTTTACGTAACGATCAACAAGTTCTCTTTGCGCCTTGTCGTCTTTCAAATTATTCTTTATCAGTCGCTCTGCTACCTCCAGTGAAAATAAGGCTACTTGCTCCTTCACTTCCCTCAACGCAGCTAGTTTTTCAGTCTGGATCACTGCCTTTGCGTCTTCAATGATCTTATCTCCATTTTTACGCGAATCGGTCTGTGCCTGATCATGCAAACGATTGGCGGCATCTCTGGCATCACGCAAAATTTTATCTCGCTCTTCGCGCGCTTCTTTCAGCAGCTTTTCATTGCCGGCTTTCAGGGCTGTCATTTCTTGCTTGGCTTTTTCAGCTAGGTCAAGTGAGCCTTGAATCGATTCCTCACGTTCTTTTAAAGAAGTCAGGATTGGCTTCCAGGCCATTTTGGAAAGAAGGAAAAACAACAGCAGGAAAACCACTACCTGCCAGAAGATAAGTCCGTAACCGGGTGTCAATAACTCCATGGTGACTTAATGTTTTTAAATTTATGTTGTTCAAAAAAGAAGGAAACTTGCCCAAGCCCATTGCTCAAGGCAAGTTCCTTCATTCAATCATTTACGCTGTCCTGGTCGAGATCAAAAAACAGATCACGATGGCGAAAAGCGCGATTACCTCTACAAGAGCTGCGATGATCAACATGGAACCCTGCAATTTATTGGCAGACTCCGGTTGACGGGCCATGGCTTCCATGGCAGAGCCGCCAATGCGACCCACACCGATTCCTGCGCCTATTGCAGCAAGACCAGCACCAATACCAGCGCCCATTACCGCGTAGCTAATGTCTAATAATAAGGCAAACAACATACAAGTATTTATTTAGGTTAAACAACACCGGGAATTTCCCGGATATCTTCAGCGTGTGATCATCACACGTTAATTATCTTTTAATGGTGATCATGCTCTTCAGTGGCCATACCAATGTAAAGCGATGAGAAAAGCGTAAACACATAGGCCTGAATACCCGCAACCAACAGTTCAATCAAGTTGATCAATGTCACAAAAATAGACGCCCCCACTCCAACGATATAACTATGGAATATGAATCCCATACACAAAAGGCTTAACACCACAATGTGCCCTGCCGTGATCGCTGCAAATAAACGAACCATCAAGGCAAACGGCTTGGTGAATATGCCGATAATTTCTACAGGCAAAATGATTAGCCGCAACGGAAGCGGTACACCCGGTGTCCAGAAGATATGTCCCCAATAATTTTTGTTGCCGCTAAGGTTAGTGATCAGGAAAGTAAAAGTTGCCAACACGGCGGTTACAGCGATGTTACCTGTCATGTTTGCCGCACCGGGAAGTAAACCGAGAATGTTTCCAAACAGGATAAAGAAAAACAGAGTAAGCAAATACGGGGTATAGCGATCCGCCTTAGGTCCGGCATTGGGTTTAATAACTTCATCTTTCACAAAAAGAATGATGGGTTCCATAAAGGATTGCAGGCCCTTTGGCGCCTTTCCTTTATTTCTTTTGTATGCGTTGGCGGCAGACCTCATTACTATAAAAACCAAAAAAGCCGTTAAAAATAACATGGCTACATTTTTGGTAATGGACAAATCAAGCACTTCAATTTCTCCCAGGTATATGTGATTATGTTCTAGGGTATAGCCGTTGAACCCAATTAGATTGTGGTGTTCATCGTAGAAGTTGGAAGATGAAAACATTTCCAAACCACGCTCACCGGAGTACACTATTATCGGCAGGTAAAGCGTACCATAGTGCCCGTCAAAAAAATGCCAGATATGATCATCTAAAACGTGATGCATAATGACCTCACTCACGTTGAATTCCTCCCCATCTGAAGAAGCCTCTTCTGCTACAGCACGACCTGAAAAACAAACGAAAAAGGTAAGAACCAGAAAATATCGAAAAAGGTTGTTTTTAGAGAGAAGAGCGGTCATTTTGACTCTTTTTCAGGGTTAAATTTTAGACCGCAAAGGTATAAATTAAAGCTCCAGAAAAAAACATTTCTATTTTTTTTTAGGCCCTGAAAACGAGCCTGTTACCTGCTCACTTTTCGATACAAAAAAGTGACTTCAACGGCAGTGAAAAGAAAGTAGGTAACCATAAAAAACAGGGCATTATCCCCCGCCTGCGCCTTATCGTCCCAAACCACAAAAAACACGTAAGCGCCATAAGCCAGTATCTTCACAAACAGCGTTGCCATGTAAAGCTGAACAAAGTACTCGGGCTTCTCTTTCTTGATATCAATAAGGTAGAAATAGATGGCTCCGGTGCCTAACAGGAGTAGTGCCAGTGTTTGATAAAAAAAGGATGGAAGTTGTGGACTTGCAAACCAGTAAATACCAACCACAAGTAACCCAGCCGACAATAATGTGAACAGGAATTTCAAAAGCAGCTGCTACTTGTTGAGTGAGCGATACAGTATATAAATCGTTCCTGAAAATGCAGTCAACGTAAAAATCAAAATAAAAAGAGGGAATTTCAATTCCAGGTAATTATCAAGTAAATACCCAAGCCAGCCGGCCAGACCAATAGTTCCAACTAATTGGAAGGCTAGCCCGCTGTATTTTACAAAGTCGTTATACGGATTTGGCTTCTTCTTGTCTAAAGGACCTGGATCCTTGCCCATTTTCTCCCATTTTGATATCTCTGACGGATGCACCCATTTTGCAGGTTCCGTTAAATACTGCCCCTGGTTCTACTACCAGCTTGCCGGAGACGATGTCGCCATTGACCACGGCTGTAGCTTTCAGGATCAGCATTTCAGCGATTTCAACTCTACCCTTCACCTCTCCTTCCAAATCCGCATTTTGTGCCACAATATTGCCTTGCACAATACTGCTGTTGCCCAATGCAATTTTAGATTTTGACTTGATGTTACCAATCACTTTTCCTTCAATACGAATGTTGCCGTAGGTTTCAATATTACCCTCAAGTACGGTTCCCTTGCCGATCGTATTGGTTGAGTTACTAATTTCTTCTGCCACTTTTTTTTGTTCTTTAGATGTAAACATTCTTTACAGATTAAAAGGTTACAAACTCTTCCGGGTTAAGAGAATTTCCGTTGTACCACAATTCAAAATGCAGGTGCGGGCCATCGGTCATTTCTCCACTATTGCCAACTATAGAGATAATGTCTCCGGCATTCACAAAATTACCAACTTTTTTTAATAGTTCCGCATTGTGCTTATACACCGATATCAGGTTGCCGCGGTGCTGCACAGCTATTACATAGCCTGAATCCTGTGTCCAGGAAGCCACAATGACCGTACCATCGGCTATGACCTTTACAGGCTCATTGGTTTTGGCTACAATGTCAATTCCAAAGTGATTCTTTCTAAGATCGTAAGGGTCTGAAACAAATCCGGTAATCGGTGAAAAGAAAAACATTTCCTGAAGTTCCCGGTACTTGCCACTGGTCAGTGTCACCAATGCCATTTCTGTTTGTTCAAATTCCTTTCTGAATTGAGAATCTGAAGGAGCAAGTTTCATATCGCTGACCGATGGTATCAATCGGTTTTCATTTCCCAGGGCCTCCGCCGGATCTATAAACCCGCTGGATGTATCGCCACTAAGGATTCTCTGAAAATTCATGATGAACCTGTCTTTGTAGTCTACTTCAATGGCCAATGAATCTACTTTAATGGCCAACTCATATAGTTTCTTGTTGGCCTCCATTTGTGCAAACTTCGGATCAAACCATTTTGCCAGAACCGTTTTCGCCAGGAACATACTCAACGAAAATGCCAGAATAAAAAAGGTAATGGATATCACCAGAAGCTTCGCGTAGGTGAAACCAAAATTGGACTTCTCAGCCAGGTTCTCCTCATTGCGGATCACCAGCTGATATTTGGTAGTCAGGCGCTCAGAAAGGGTTCTTTTTGGTTTCAAAAACCGCTAAATTTTGAACAAAAATAGATATAATAGTTAATTATAATATTGATTATGTGTTTTTTACGTTTGTAACGTGGAATTAACCCTTTATAGCCCTTGCGCTTTATCTTTCTTCCGGTCTTAGCGGTTCTTCTCATACGGTGCTCCTCTGAACAAAACACCGTTACCGGTAATGTTTATCATAACCTGACGGCTCATTATAATGGTTACTACTATGCCCGAGAAAAAATACGCGAGGTTGAAGTAATCATTAATCGCAGCCTCGATGATGATCACAATCAGGTTCTCCGATTGTATCCCAGGCTAGACACCGTTCTTTCAAAAACATACAACAAGGATACCGAAGAGGCTATCAAGATGGCTTCCATCTCTATTCAAAGGCACCCCAACAGCAAATGGGTGGATGACAATTACCTGATGGTAGGATTGGCAAGACTTTACGATTGTGATTTTGTCAATGCGATACAAACGTTCAAGTACGTAAACACAAAAAGCAACAATCTCAACACAAGGCATGAGGCGCTCATTTACCTGATCCGTGCATTCACTGAAAATAAGGAGTATGAAAAAGCAGAGGAGGCTTTCCGTTTTTTGGAGAAAGAACCGTTGAGTAAACTAAACGCGAAAAGACTTTATTTGGAAAAAGCCTACTACTACCAGGTCGTGGACAACTACGACAACATGGTGAGAAATCTTACGATGGCCGATTCGCTGCTTAGCCGTGGGGATCAAAAAGGAAGAATTTATTTTATCATCGGTCAGGTGTACCAAAAAATCGGTTTTGGTTCGGAGGCATACAACTATTACAGAAAATGTATTGCCACCAATCCGGCCTATGAGATTGATTTTTACGCGAGACTCAATATGGCACAAGTCGCACGCCTGGATGATAAAAGAGATGTAAAAACCGTTCGCCATCAATTCGAAAAAATGTTGAACGATACGAAGAATCAGGAATTCAAAGACAAGATCTATTATGAACTGGCTGAATTCGAATTAAAACAAAACAATCTGGAGGAGGCTATACGAAATTATACCTTCTCTGCCCATGCCGGCATAAATAAAAGGATACAGGGAACAGCCTACCTGAGAATGGGGCAAATTCATTTTGATTCTTTAATGAAATATAGCCTGGCAAAAAATTATTATGACAGTGCTGTTTCCGCCTTACCTGCCGATTTTGAAAATCTCGAAAATATAAAAAAGCGGCAGGAATTGCTGGGTGAATTTGCTAAGTATACAGAAACGATAACCTGGCAAGACAGCCTGCTGTATATGGCCTCCCTCGATTCAATCACGCTTCGCACGCAATTGGATTCTGTATTGGCAAGTCGTGCCAAAGCAGGAGAGGTTGGCAAGAAAAAAAGAAAAAGACTGCAAAGCGGCGGTAGCAACAACCAAAGCAATCCATTCTTTTTGGAAGAATCCAATACAACCGGTGATTGGTATTTCGGAAATCTTGCAGCCATTGCAGCCGGGCAGTCGGAATTTCAAAGAATATGGAGTAAAATTCCACTTGAAGACAACTGGCGAAGATCAAATAAATCAGCTATCAATGCGGAGGAAGTTGGAGAAATTGCTACAGTCAGCGATGACAAAGTGACTAACGAAAATATTGCTGCAGAAAAAGAAGTGGATGAGGCAGCAAAAATTTTCATGCAACTCCCAAAAACAGAAGAGGATAAAAGGAGCGCATTGGCAAAAATAGAAGATGCCTATTTCCACCTGGGCGATCTGTTTTATCTCCATTTGAACGAGAAACTTAATGCAACCAGTTCATACACAACCCTGCTTACCCGATTTCCGGATTCTGAATTCAAACCTGAAGTACTTTATAAATTATACCTGATCAGCGCTGAACTCAACGATGGAAAATCCGATAGTTATGCTCAGCAACTGGTGAACAATTATCCAAACGCTAACTTCACCAAAGTATTGTTAAATCCTAATTACCTAAAGGAAACAAGTGAAGCCGCTGATAAACAAAAACTAATTTATAAAGAGGCCTATGCGGATTTTGAAAATGGTCATACCCAGCACTCACAAGAAAAGCTTAATCAAGCATTGGCTTTGGGTGAAACAAACTTCACCCCCCAACTGGAATTGTTGAGAATTCTCATCACGGGGAAAACGGAAAATGTTACCCGATATCAAGCTGAGCTAGAGACGTTTCTTGAAAAACATCCTGATGACCCGTTAAAACCACATGCCCAGTCTTTGCTTTCTGCATCCAAAACCTTTCAACAAAAACTGGATAAGGCAAGCTCCATTCGTTATGAAAATGAATTGGAGGGAGCCCATTACTTGGTGATTTCTCACACCCAGCAAAGCAGAATTTCAGAACTCCTTACCTCAACCCTGGATAAATTCATTCAAAAGAACTACAGGGGAAGTAAGCTTAAAACCAGCACATTAATTTTAAACGAAATTTACGTATTAAGTATGGTCACCGAATTCCCAGATCCGACGTCAGCGGTCGATTTTCTCGATAAGTTCAATGATCAAACTTCATACGACAACACGCTTTCGACCTATAATTTCAATATTTTTGTTATAACAAAAGAGAATTCGGATATTCTTTACAGAACTAAAGCTTTGGATGAGTACCTCACCTTCTTTGATAGAAACTATAAGGTCAAAAATCAATAAACTATCGGCATGGCAAAACCCATGGTTTAGGTCCATTTCCAAGTGGGTATGGATAGGTTTGTTCGCTGTTTTACTGGGCTTCCCGATATATGTGTTTACCGTTAGCATTAATCTCTTCGGCCTTTACGGTGAAATGCCCAGCATCAAAGAAGTTGAAAATCCGGAGAACGACCTTTCTTCCGAACTAATTTCAGCGGACGGTGTCTCCCTGGGAAGATATTTTAGATTCAATCGAAGCCAGGTAACCTTTCATGATCTTTCCGAAGAGTTGGTAAATACGTTGTTGCTATCGGAGGATCATCGGTTTTACAATCACTCCGGCCTTGATTTTAAGGCTTTTCTCAGGGTAATGTGGGGGCTCGTTACGTTAAATCCGGCTGGAGGCGGTAGCACCATCACGCAACAGTTAGCCAAGAATTTATACACCCGCAACCCCGACAAAAGATTGGATGGATCCATATCGAAGCTGGGCCGCTATCCAAGGAGGATAGTGCAAAAAATAAAAGAATGGATCATTTCAATTGATCTGGAAAAGAATTTTACAAAGGAGGAAATCATTTCCATGTATCTCAATACGGCTGAATTCAGCAGCAATTCATACGGTATCAAGGTGGCAGCCGAAACCTATTTTAATAAACCAACCGACAGCCTGAATCTTCAGGAGTCTGCCGTATTGGTAGGTATGCTGCAAAATCCAACCTTTTACAACCCCGCCCGAAGACCAGAGAATGCCATCATGAAAAGAAACGAAGTGCTTTACAAAATTTATCGCCATGGATATAAAATTGAAACACGAGCCGACTATGATTCCATTATCGCATTACCACTTGACCTGAAGTTTAATATTCAAAATCAAAACGAAGGGCTGGCGACATATTTTAGAACGGTGATGAGTAATTACCTGATGAAGTTTTGCAATGATCGTGATATTGATTTATGGAATTCCGGACTGAGAATTTATACCACCATCGATAGCAAGTTGCAAAAATATGCGGAGGAAGCGATGAATGAACACATGCGCCCTTTGCAAGAACAGTTCAATGATGAGTGGAAAAAGCAGGGAAGAAATCCCTGGGTAGATGACAGCGGCAAGGAAATTCCAGGATTTCTCAACTCCAGAATCAAACGAACCGATGCCTATAAATCGCTTGCCGAACGTTATGGTGAAGGATCTGATTCTATGAAAATCCTTTTGAATCTGAAACGCCCCATGATGGTGTATACAGCAAAAGGTGAACGCGATACGCTATTTAGTTTTATGGACTCCCTGAGCCATTACATGCGGCATCTGCAAGCCGGCATGATGGCCATGGATCCCTCTACAGGACACATCAAAGCCTGGGTGGGGGGTGTTAACCACAAATACTTCAAATATGACCATGTAAAACAAGGAACACGTCAGCCGGGGTCTACCTTCAAGGCATTTGTTTATGGACTAGCGATGGAGTCTGGCTACTCTCCTTGTCATCCCATGAAGGACATATCGCCCAGCTTTAAAGTACCGGGGGGTGTTTGGTGGCCCCCTAATGCCGACGGAAAAAGAGGAACAGGCGAACAAATGACCATCCGACAGGCAATGGCCATGTCGGTAAACTCAATAACTGCACAAATGATGCAAGCCCTTGGCGCTGAAAATGTAGTTGAATTTGCACATCGTGTGGGTATCTCCAGTAAACTTGATCCGGTCCCATCCTTGTGTCTTGGCACCAGCGATGTCTCCCTGTACGAAATGGTGGGGGCATACAGCACATTTGTCAACAGTGGCATTTTCACAGAACCATTTTTTATTACTCGTATTGAAGATAAACACGGCAACGTAATTGAAAACTTCGTTCCGAAAACAAGGCAAGCCATTAACGAACAGACTGCCTATAAAATGATATATATGCTTAGGGGGGGTGTTGAGGAAAGCGGAGGCACATCCGTGGGTTTAAGTTATGACTTGAAAGTTGATAATGAAATAGGCGGAAAAACCGGAACCACCAACAATGCATCGGATGGCTGGTACGTAGGCATTACGCATGACCTGGTTACTGGGATTTGGGTAGGTGGTGACGAACGCTCCATACATTTTCCATCCTGGACCTTTGGACAAGGCGGAAAAACTGCTCGCCCGATATGGGATAAATTCATGACCAAGGCCTATACGGATCCGACAACTGGCATTACCAGAGGTCAGTTCAAAAGGCCTTCTTCCGGATTGGATATCACATTGGATTGTATGAAAGTGAGTGAAAATCCCGACTCAATGGTGGTAGAAGTACAGCCGTGGGATATTAATAACTGATTTAAGATGCAAGGTTTATAGATACTGTCATTCACATGGAAAATGTGAACCAAGGCTTTATTTAATGATGGCACATCAAAGAAAAAGAAATGCGAAGGTCATGTCGGATGTGATCAAAGCTCAGCTGACAACATTACCTGACACTCCCGGAATTTATAAGTTTTTTAGTGAAGACGATATCCTGATTTATGTTGGGAAAGCAAAGAGTTTAAAAAAACGGGTTGCTAGCTATTTCTCAAAACAATCTCAATACAACCGGAAAACGGAAAAGCTTGTTTCTGAAATCAGGAAACTTGAGTACACAATTACCAACTCAGAATTTGACGCCCTTCTCCTGGAAAATAATTTCATCAAGGAAAATCAGCCCAAATACAACATCTTGCTTAAGGATGACAAGACCTTTCCTTACTTGTGCATTCTCAAAGAAAGATTCCCCAGAATCATTTCTACTCGAAAGTACCAGTATCACAAGGGTGAATACTTTGGCCCTTACACCAGCGTGGTGTCTATGAACAGTGTATTGGAACTCATCAGGCAATTATATTCGATACGCACATGCAGTTTTCACCTAAGTGAAGAGAATATTGCAGAGGGCAAATTTAAGGTGTGTCTGGAATACCACATTGGCAACTGCAAGGGACCTTGTGAAGGGTTGCAGAATGAAAATTCTTATAACGCGGACATTGAACTTGCCAGAAGCATTCTGAAGGGAAATCTCGGAGTGGTGATGGACTATTTCACAAATCAAATGAAGGAAGCTGCGACTAACATGGAATTTGAAAAAGCAGACCAGTTTAAGAATAAACTTGGCTTGTTGGAAAAGTTCCAGACAAAGTCACTTGTAGTCAATAAAAAATTGACCGACATCGATGTCATTACCATCACCAGTTCAGCGGACGATGCGTTTATCAATTATATGCGCGTAAAGGAAGGGGCAATAATATTTTCTGAAAATATTGAGGTGAAGAAAAAAATGGAGGAAACTGATGAGGATATTCTCAGTTTTGCAGCACATGCCCTGCGCATAAAACATCACAATCCCAATCAAGTTATTTATAGCAACATTCCTATTGCGCTCAAAGCTGATGATCTTGAAAATATTGTCCCCCAAATTGGAGATAAGAGAAAGTTGGTAGCCCTGTCATTGAAAAATGCGCTCTATCAACGTAATCAGAAGGAGCTTCAAAAGCTGGACAATAAAAACAAACAAAATGCTGTTGTTTCTATTTTGCAACAGGATCTGAGACTGGTTAATCCACCCAATACAATTGAATGCTTTGATAATTCAAATCTCCATGGCTCATTTCCAGTGGCTTCTATGGTCCGATTTGTTAATGGCAAACCTGAAAAATCGAGTTACCGACACTTCAATATAAAAACAGTAGAAGGTCCTGACGATTTTGCTAGCATGAAGGAAATTGTTACCCGAAGGTACAAGCGGTTGATCGAGGAAGAAAAAACGATGCCTGATTTAATCATCGTAGATGGAGGGAAAGGACAATTGAGCAGTGCCTGTGAGGCATTAAAGGCACTCGATCTCTATGGCAAAATTCCAATTATCGGCATTGCCAAAAAACTTGAAGAGATTTATTACCCGGAAGACTCACTTCCACTTCACATCAACAAAAAATCGCCAGGACTTCTGTTGATACAACGCATCAGGGATGAAGCCCATCGATTTGCCATTACATTTCACAGGCAAAAAAGAGGAAAAAGTTCACTTACTATGGAAATGGAATCCATTTCAGGCATCGGAAAGAAAACAGCCGATAAACTACTCAGTCATTTTAAATCCTGGAAAAAAATCAAAGGAGCAACAACGGAAGAGTTGTCTGAAATCATTGGCGCCAGTAAAGCTTTAATAATAGAAGAGCAAAAAAAAAGGGAGCCATAGACTCCCCTTTTTTTTAATTTCATTGGATTTAATATTCCCAGAGGTTGTGCTCTCGCTCCATCAGTTTCATCTCTTCCCATTCACGAGCCCAAACAGATTCTTTGTAAGGTCTTCCATTGGCAGCATAAGTATCATAGATACTTTCGTTGTCAGGGTTCTCAACCTTTTCAATCGTTCCATGGAACAATCTTAATAAGAATGCATCTGCATAGTTCTTGTTTTCTGCAGTATTATATCTATTAAACCAGATTGCCTCATCAGGATGATTCCTGAAAACTTTTTCTAGGTCCTTATATCTAAACCAACCCAGGTCTTTAAAAGTACCTGTGTTAATGTCAAAAGCGGAAAGCTGAATTGCCAGAATATCATAGTAAAGACGGGATCTTCTTTTATCAAAGATTACATCTTCCTGCATGGTCATTTTGTAGATCTCAAAAGGCAAAAAATCAACAGATTTTCCCGCTGAAGTCTGTTGCCAGTCCGCAGAGCCTTCAGGATTTACGCCTCTTGAATCAACAATAGCCTCATAATTCTTTCCATTGTATGATATTCGGTCACCACTATACCAGTCTTGATTTGGATCCCATGCCGGAAATGTTTGCCCTTGCTGCGAAACCAAAGCACCAAGAAATTCATCCTTTGGCATCTTACGGGTAAGCGAATCTTTGTAGTATACATCAGCGATTTCTCCTGATCTCACGGCATCTAATATAAGTTTGGTTATCTCATTACCTCTGGCAAAAAAACCTTTATTCTGTTTTTCCCTTAGGTCAATATTACGCCATACTTTCACTTTAAAAAGTTGTTCATACTTTGCAATAGGAATCAATGAATTAGGGTTAATCTGCCCCTCTGTCTCCTGAGACCAAACTGCGGAGGTTACGCCAACCAATGCCAACACCAACAATATTCGTTTCATCTCCATCTATTTCAGTTTTATTGAATAGGAATGTTAATAACTTCAGATCGTATAGCAACTTTTTCGTCTTGCCCCTGGAATGTCCTTCTCGTTACAGATTTAATATCAATTATAATTCTGTCTCCTGGTCTGAATTGTGATCTCCAAGCGCCCATATCTAAAATCTCAGAATTGGCATTCAAGGTTGCTACACGTTGAGTTCCCCTTGCTAGTATTACTTCCATACTGCGAATTCTATAGTTTGCATCCTGAGGAACTTCTTGTTTAAAGTTTTCATCTGCTTCGGCAGAAATTCTTAAACCTGTTAGGGCCGCACCACGCACACCATTCTTAAGGTCTATAGGTCTCCTGTTATTATCCATAGCCACATACTTTGGAGCCGGAATTTGCTTAACATCAAAATTTTCAGTTCCAAGAGTGGCTCCACTATTGGCCACAGTTACAGCCATTTTCCTTTCGGTAGGAACCAAAGTAACTCTACCTGGTTTATCGCCTTTAATTACCGTTCCTCCGCGTGCTGTAAATGAAGGATTATAGTTAGTTCCTAATGCAGGTACCTCAATATTCACGGCATTACCACAGTTCATATATAATGTTGGGGCATTACCCGTAGTAACCCTGATAACGGGTTTGGCTACAAAATATTCTATAGTCTGTTTGTAAATCTGGTCTTCGCTATCTCCAATTCTGATTTCTGCTTCAAATGTTTGTTTGGAAAGTCCAGTTGCATCGTAGTTGTTTGCTGATGCAGGAAATGAAACTTTCCCCATCATTACACCATAGCTTGGATCCAATTGAACATCAAGCTTTTGACCGTTTCTAAACATTTCAGGGGTCAGTCCTTCAGCAGAAGCCGTTATGAACATATCTGCTTCGTATTTGTCACCTGCCGCAACGATAGATGACTTTGGCTTTACCATGGGCACGATCTTGTCAAACTTAACCACTCCGGCTTCAGCATCTAAAGCCAGTTTTGCCAAGGCAAGCGCTTCGGTCTCCAACAACTCGGTTTGAAACTGATTTACTGAAGCCATTGCCGCTATAGGAGGCGTATTTTCAAATGTAAAGGTTAAGAAATCCTTTTTGCTATGGTCAGGGTCATCTTTAAAGAAGTCGATATCGGCAGGGGCTTTAGCTATTTTAGTGTACTGCTCGCCGGTAGTCTGGCTTAACATCGCCACGTAATCGTTGAGCATTTTTTCAAAATCCTTTCCCGTATTACTGCGTGGATCAATCATCATGGTGGCTACTTGTGAGCCATGATTATTAATAAATGCTCCATCTACTTTGTCAGTTTGAGAGAGGCCCAGCATTTTCTTTTTCAACTCATCGATCTTTGCCATTGCGTCTGATGTGGCTTTACGAATCTTATCAGCATTTTCAACTGCTGCCAAAACTTTTGGGTTCGTTTTTCCCTGGCCTGCTTCACGGATAGCTGCCAATACGGCAGCATTCTTCTTGTTGTTTTCTACTACAAGTTCTTCCAATGTAACATTGATGATTGCGAATTTCTCCAGCACGGCACTACTTACCTGCAATGCCAACAAAGCCGTTAGCACCAGGTACATCATACCGATCATCTTCTGTCTTGGCGTTTCCTTACCACCTGCCATGATCTAAGGGTTTTAAGTTAATTCAGTTAATTAAATATTAGTTACCAGATCCTTTCATTGCCGTAAGCATACTTCCGTATACTTTGTTCAATGAGGTAAGGTTATCTGTCAACTTAGAAAGCTCTCCAGTGAACTTCGAAGTATTTTCACCCACTTTAGTCAAACCATGCATAGCCCCTGTCAGACTTTCATAGAACTTATTCATATTCTTAACATGTGAATCAGCATCTTTTAGCTCCATTTCATAAATGGAATTTAGTGCTGCGAGATTTTTGGTTACTTTCTGAACCTGGTTATGGTATTCTCCGGTGTCTTTGGAAGCATTGGCCATTTCTGAAACGGCCTTCATAGCGGTTCCGTATGATTTATTCATCTCAGTCAAAGATGCTGAAGCGGACTGAACATTTTTAGCGTATTCGTTGGTTGCCACAGCTGCATTAGACAGGCTATTCATTTGCGATGCTGAGGTCGCAAGATTGTTCAATCCTTTACCGAGGTTATCAAGCAAGTTTTGATCGACCTTGGCTGTTTTGAGCATTTCATCTATTTTCAATAGCGGAGAATCTCCAGCACCTGGTTTGTTGCTGATTCTGGTTGCCGTCTTATTCACGGCCCCTTCAAAATCCTCAGAAAGTTCCGGATATACTTTTGACCAATCTGGTTCCGGATGAGGCGGTTCAAATGCACTGAGGAAGAAGATGCCTGCTTCCACAGAAAGACCAAGCATTAGCATCTCATCGGCACCGGTTAAGTGAAGGATTTTGAACAATGCACCTATGATTACTACTGCGGCACCAATCCCATAAACCTTGGGCATAATGGTCTTGTATAGTAGTTCCATGAATCCGCCTTTTTTCTTGCTCATTGTAGTATAGATTTAAGTTTTTGCCAATTTGTTTTTAAATATAACTAGAGTTTTCAATTATTAAAATTCGGTTCCTGATGATCTACCCAAGTGGGTAACTGCACATCTAAATCCTATGTAAGCTCTGGTAGAATCCTTGAATTCATAAGTACGTGTACCTGTTTCCAGATAGTATGCAACATCCTTCCATGAACCACCACGAATGACCTTCTTTGGTGCAACGTTGGCATTATATTTTGAACTTTCAGGATCGGTGCGAGGGTCGATAAATTGAGGATTAAGATCCCAAACAGTAGGTACTGAAGCAGGATTGAAATCATCAAGACACCACTCTGATACGTTTCCTGAAGTATCAAACAATCCATAGTCGTTAGGGAAATAAGATTGAACTGGTGATGTGTAAGCAAAGCCATCATCGTAGAAATTACCACGACCGGGTTTAAAGTTGGCAAGCATACACCCTTTGGAGTTTCTTATATATGGATTACCCCAAGGGTATTTTACCATATCACGTCCACCGCGGGCTGCGTACTCCCACTCTGCTTCTGATGGAAGCCTGAATTCAGGCATTGGAAATTCGCCTATGGTTTTTCTGTAATCGTTAAGGTAGGCAGTTCTCCATTTTCCGAAGAACACTGCTGCATCCCAATTGATACCCACTACCGGATAATCATCGTAGCCTGGGTGCCAGTAATAATAGTCTTGAATAGGATCGCCCATGTGGTGTGCAAAATCACGTACCCATACGGTTGTATCAGGGTAGTAGTTCTGACGAAATTCCGCCTCGCTTACGGTAGGAAATCCTTCAATGGTTCCGTTGTCAACCAAAAAGAAATTGGTAAACTGACGGTATTCATTGTTGGTGATTTCTGTATCGTCCATAAAAAATGGTCCGATGGTCACCTGCTTGTTAAAATTAATTTGCGTTGAGGCGGGATCTTCATCGGCCTGACCCATGTGAAACGTTCCGGCAGGCACAGGTACCATTCCGTACGGAATGGTCATTACCCAACCCTGGCGACCGCCTACTCCTACGAGTTCACCGCCGTCACCCCCTTTATCGCCACCGATTCCCAATAGTCCGCAGCTACCAAGCAGAGCTGCTACCACGACTAAAGCCACGTAGCTTAAAACTTTTGGAGAAACCATCTTATTCATATTCTTTAATGATTTAATTCAATCTATTTATAGGCAAAGCCATCCTAAACCGATGCGAAAGTTATTCTTTTTAGCCCTTATTCTTAAAAAATGTAGCTCCCAAATTCTATAAAATCCCAAAAAAAGCAAAATAAATCTCCGATTAGTGTCTGTACCTGGGGGTACGAACCACCTTTTTGCCACTACCCGGATTGACCGGCAGTTCATACGTAAGCATAAATTCGTGTGAAGTTGGCTGTTTAGCAGCCTGATCCTTAATTACATAGTCCAAACCGTAGCCCAGCTTCATCGATTTATCCTTCAGCAAACTATACCCCAACATTAAGATTGCAGCCTCTGATTGACGAAACGATAAACCACCCCACATAGTATCCTTAAAGTATGCTAATCCGCCCACATCGAAGGTGGTTCTAGTGAAATCTGACTTTACAAGGCCCACAAACTGGAATCTTAAATCAAAATTGACATCATAGAAATAGCCACCCGTGACATATACATGGCTGACCAGGGCATTGCGCTGGCTAAGGCCAAAATCAAATTCCGCCTTGACGAGATGATTGAAACTTACTCCAGCATAGTATTTCTCCTTTCTCAGGAAGGCCCCAACGGCCAAATCCGGACGCACCTGAGATTGTTTGCCGGTAGCGTTAAGTAGTGGGTCATCGGGATCGGTAGCCCGGTATAGATCAAAGTTTAGTGTTTGAGAATATATTCCGGCTCTTATTCCCAAGCTTAGCTTAGCTTCTTTAATACCTAAGTGATAGGCGTAGGATGCCTGGGCTTCCAGATTGTTTTGAGGACCAAGCCTATCGTTGAGAATGTAGGCGCCAAATCCACTATTTAATTTATAGATAGGCGTAGTCATGCTTACGATTTGTGTAGTAGGCGCTCCGCCTCCTCCAAAACTGGGCTCAAATCCCAGCCACTGACTTCTATGAATAGCGGTAAGTTTGGTAACTCCTTCTACACCGGCATACCCTGGATTAAAGTACAAGGTGTTGAACATGAATTGTGTGAATTGAGCATCCTGCTGAGCCGAAACCTTCCAGCCCCACATTACAATCAGTACACCAATGATTAACTTTTTGCTCACGCTATCCAAAAAACAGATTTAAATATACAGCAATTATACCAACACAATCAACCACCATGTAATTAAAGTGTAATAAAATCTAAGTCTGAGTAAAAACTTAACCCTTAATGAGTTATTTAACCCCATTCGCCTTCAGGATGTAGAGCTCCAGAGCTCCCGTCATTGACGGGGCATTGGGCAATGGTGCCTCGATATCCAATATCAATCCCGCATCACGAACTGCCTGGGCTGTTGTAGGTCCGAACGCTGCAATTCGTGTATTATTTTGTTTAAAGTCAGGGAAGTTTAACAATAAGGAATTGATACCGGAGGGGCTAAAAAATGCCAGAATATCATAATAAACATTGGTAAGATCACTGAGGTTTGCTGCTACCGTATGATAGATTACAGCCTCGGAATAGTTGAATCCGTTCTCTTTTAAAAAGTCAGGGATATCTCCTTTGCGAATATCGGAGCAAGGGAAAAGAAATTTTTCGTTTTTGTGTTTCTTGATTATCTCCAACAGGTCGCTCGTATCTTTTGATCCTGCAAAAATTTTTCTTTTTCGGATGACAATATATTTCTGCAGGTAATTTGATGTTTGCTCATTGATACAGAAATATTTCATATCCGCAGGCATTTCCAATTTCAACTCCAGGCAAATTTGAAAGAAATGGTCCACCGCATTACGACTTGTAAAAATAATCGCACTGTGTTCCAGTATATCTACCTTTTGTTTACGGAATTCCTTGATATCCACCGGCTCAACCTGAATAAACGGCCTGAAATCAATTTTCAAACCGTACTTCTCAGCGAGTTTTAAGAAAGGCGAATTGAGGTCGGCGGGTGCTTCTTGAGAAACCAGGATGCTTTTAACCTTATTCATCCTGTCATTCATAGTTTCAGTCATAACAACACTAAATCGGTTCTGGCTTAAGAATTTAAGACCTTAACAAGGATAACCAACGGAATTATTTCCGATGCGCAAAGGTAGGAAAATAAATGAAAAAATCTGAACGAGGTTCGTCTCAATAATTTCAACCCAATGATTATGACCCAAAAAATAAGCATAAATATTATGCCTCCCAGCAGAAAAGTATACGCCTCAGGACTTTGAATTTTGAAAACAAAGTAGCCTACACAAATCACAGCAGCCATCGTGAATATGAAAAAAGACAACCGTACTAAATTATAAAATTGAATACCCGTTACCGCTCGCGCATCAAACAATTTTGCCAAAACTTCAAGCAAGGCTAATTTCAAAATTAAAATTATAGCTATAATTAGCGAAAGCTTAATCCATTGATAAAATGCCCCCCCGGTGGAATGGATGGCAAAATTTTCAGCCAGGGGAATCTGATTCGAACCAACGTGAAAAATGGTAAGTAACAATAGGCCTGCAAGCAAGCTGCACAACCCATAATAAAGCATATTAACACTGGATGAAATGCGACTATTTAATAACGTATCTTCTCTTTCCTGAATAGAGAACAAGCGTACAAAATTCAAATAATCCGCAGTAAGCCTGGGATTAGAATGCAATAGACTAACAAAGTAGCCAATCAGAAGAAACGATGCGATCGTGGCAAAATCAAGATATGGGTTTGATGGTCGCATAGGATTATCAAATTCATTGGGCTTTAGGTTTTTTGAAATAATTTCTGTCTTCATCCAGGAAAGTCCGCCCTTTTGGTATACACTGAAAACCCATGGAGTTGACACCACTTTCGCAAGGCTATCCAAATCAATGTTGACTGATTTTGATTGAAAGAATAACAATTTGTAGTTGAGGTAAAGCGAAAATGATTTGGCGCTTTGGATGCTCAGTAGCTCGTGATGTTGATATTGGTAAGGGTCAAGTTGGAAATAAGCCGCTTCGATATCCGCCCGCATGTCGGGCGAATAATTTTCAAAAGAGCCATCTCTTAAAATACTCCACCTCGGCTGCAGATCTTCAACGAGAACGAAATCGTTCTGCGACTGACTCTGGCCCGTCTGAGTGAGTAACAACAAAGCAACAAGTTTCAATATTTTCACAGCATCCTGAAATCCCGCAAAGATTATCATTAATTAATGAGTAAAAATAAAAGCCGGTGCTTCTTTCTACCTTTGCTTAATAATATTTTACCTGGAATGCCCGGACTTTACATTCATATCCCATTCTGCAAGCAGGCATGTCACTATTGTGATTTTCATTTTTCTGCTAACCTGAGCAGGCAAGATGAGATGGTGAAAGCTATCATCGTGGAGATGGCTATCCAAAAAGATTACCTTGAAAATACCCATTTGGATAGCATCTATTTTGGCGGAGGCACCCCTTCTTTGCTAAACGCTATCCAGCTCGAGAGATTAGTTGAAGCCATTAATAAATGGTTTACCCCAGATCTGAATTGTGAGGTTACCCTGGAGGCCAATCCCGATGACCTTGATAAAAATAGCTTGAGTACGTTAAAAAAAATTGGTGTAAACAGATTGAGCATAGGCATTCAATCTTTTGATGACGTAGTGTTGAAGTTTCTGAATCGCGTTCATGATAGTGCGATAGCCCACCAGTGCCTCTATACAGCCCGTGAAATGGGTTTTAATAATATCAGCCTCGACTTGATTTATGCAATTCCGGGCCAGGATGATGTGATGTTTGAGGATAATATTAATACTGCCTTGAAATTTAATCCAGAACATATCTCAGCGTATGCTCTTACCATTGAGAAGGAAACTGTTTTTGGAAACTGGTATGCTAAAAATAAACTTACTCCTGTTGATGATTCAGTGAGTGCCTCTCAATTTGAATTGCTTATGGCAACACTGACAGCATCCGGATACGAACATTATGAGATTTCAAATTTCTCAAAGCCCGGTATTTTCTCCCGACACAACAGCAGCTATTGGAAACAGGAACCCTATTTGGGGGTAGGGCCAAGTGCACATTCTTACAATAAGCAATCCCGACAATTTAATGTGCAAAACAATTCAACATACCTGAAATCCATAGACAGCGGAGTAGTCCCATTTGAGCGGGAAGTTCTTAGCCTTGAAAATAAAATCAATGAGTACGTTTTTACCACCCTGCGGACACAGTGGGGCTGCAATACTGGAAAACTCCGTACAGAGCATGGCTATCACCTTTTGCAGGAAAAACAAAAACATATCGAAAAGATGATTGAAACTGATTTGGTTTCTCTGAATAATGAAATTCTAACGCTTACCCCCAAAGGGAAGATGCTGGCAGACCAGATTAGTTTAGACCTGATGGTTTAATAATTGAGTGCGTACTGATTAAGTGATTGAAAAAAATAGCTAATTTCGGATCACGAGTTTATTATGACGGTAGAAGAAAAACAGGTGTACATGTTGCTGAAGGCTGTAATCTTCAGTTATCATGGATTAGATGAAACCGAAAAGAAAGACCTTGAGAATACCGCCAGCGTACTTGATGCCCAGGAAGAACTAAAATGGGCGTTACGTTTTATTGCAGAAGATTATATCACTGCTTTTGAAAGAGCGCGCGCTTACCTCAACGACATAATTGGTGACTTTCCCAAAAAGGAGAGAATAGACCTCATTGATATGGTATGGCAAGCCAATAACCTGAAAGGCTACGTAACGGAAATGGAAGCTACAGCCATGCTCAAGCTCGCCAAGGACTGGAATGTAGAAAAGGAGTTGGTTGAGCTTGTGCTGAAATAAGCTATTACAATGACATCATATCTTTGAACTTGGCTGCCTGCCTTCTGCTTACCTCAACTTTATCCCCACCTTTCAACTTCACTATCAGTCCGCCATTAAACCACGGCTCAATTCCTTCTACCCAACTGAGGTTGATGATGTGTTTACGACTGGCCCTGAAGAAAGCGCGCTCATCCAGTTTTTCATCCAGCGCGTTCAACGATTTGTGTATCATGGGACGGTTGTTATCGAAATAAACCTTAATGTAATTTCCATCTGATTCGAACAATCGAATATTGGTCAAACTGACAAACCAACACCTGTCGCCATCTTTAACAAAAACCTGATCTTCCAATCCTAGTTTTTTATCCTTTGGCCTGCCTCCACGGCTTCTTTCTTTTTCATTAATCTTCTGAATGGCCTCTGATAATCGTTCGGGATGAATTGGCTTTAATAAATAATCCAGCGCATTTACTTCAAATGCCTTTAAGGCAAACTCATCATACGCGGTAGTAAAAACAACCAGGGGCGTTGAGTCAAGGGATTCCAGCAACTGAAAACCTGTTCTGCCCGGCATTTGTATATCAAGAAAAAGCAAGTCAGGATTTTGCTCGTTAATTATTTGTTCAGCTTCATCCGCATTCATCGCCTCACCGATTACTTCAATGGACGGATGTTCCTCCAATAATTTAATCAGCTCTTTGCGCGCAAGTCTTTCGTCATCTACAATCAGTGCTCTCATAGGGTGCTCGTGTATGGTATGTTTATTTCAGTGAGTACAAAACTATCGTTTTCCGTTAATATTCTAAAAGATGCGGCATCCCCATAAATAAGTCTGAGCCGCTGTTTTGTATTTTCAAGGCCCAAACCGCCCGAGGTTCGTTTTACGCCATTTATATATTTTCCGCTGTTCCGAATTTGGATTTTCAGCTTGTTATTTTCCACGGTTGTCCTGATTTGTATGAGACCACCTTCTGTCAATCGAGAAATGCCATGCTTTATGCCATTTTCCACCAGGGTCTGAATCATCAACGGAGGAACAAGAAATTCCTTTGATTGCGGATCAATGATGAACTCGGTGTGCAACCGTTCTTCAAACCGGATACTTTCAAGACCCAGGTAATCTTCCACTACTTTTAATTCATCCTTTAGCGGAGTAAGCTCTCTTTTCTCCGTAACCAATGAATTGCGCAAAATACTCGACAGTTGATTGATCGCTCGTTTTGACTTGGATGGATCTTCATCTACAAGCGCACGGATACTATTAAGTGCATTAAAAATAAAATGTGGGTTAAGCTGCGACTTCAAATTATTCAATTCAATTTCTCTGGCGTAGGCTTCCAGTTTCAGTGATTTATTATATCGCTCGAAATAATTGTAGATGAAATACAAAGCCGACCATAAGAAAAAAATAATGGCGTAATACAATGACAGCCCCAAAATATTTTGCACATCAAAGGCTACCTCCACGCTGAACAACCGCAACGGCAAAGAAATGGGTATACGTAGAAAATACATGATAAGACCCAGACCAAATACGCTGACAATTACTTTTGGTATCAGGCGCTGCATCCCCAGATTGAGCCATCGCCATTTATTGATATAATGACGATAGATGTGAGATACCAACAAACAAAAAATAGCTTCGTAAGCAAGAAATAATATCCGCTGCGGGCTTACACCCAATACACCGGCAGCCATGATGCTGGCTGCAATTTGCACCGAAGCATAAAGGCTCCACCCGCCCAATTGCAAGGTCCAATAAAGTTTTTGCTTGTTAAGTATTGTATCCATACGGAAGAACAAGTAAAGGTACGGAAATAGAAAATTCCGGTGATCCTTCCGTGATAAACGGTGCTAATTGAGTTCCATTTTCAGGTATTTGCCGGTATATCCAGCCGGGTTTTTAGACACCACCTCCGGTGTACCTTTAGCGATAATCTTACCCCCTTTTTCTCCCCCTTCAGGTCCCAGGTCCACAATGTAATCTGCTGACTTGATCACATCCATGTTGTGCTCAATGATCAGTACTGTATTTTCCTTATCCACCAGTTTTTGCAGTACATCCAGCAGGTGGCTGATATCCTGGAAATGCAATCCGGTGGTGGGTTCATCAAGAATATAAAATGTTTTCCCTGTATCCCTTTTGGAAAGTTCTGTAGCCAATTTCACGCGCTGGGCTTCGCCACCTGACAGCGTTGTCGCATGCTGACCCAAAGAAATATAACCCAACCCTACTTCACTCAACGTTTGAATTTTCCTAAGTATGCGTGGCTGATTTTCAAAAAATGTAACCGCCTCTTCCACGGTCATGTCCAATACATCAGAGATTGATTTTCCTTTAAATCTCACTTCCAATGTTTCCCGATTGTATCTTCTCCCTTTGCATGTCTCACAAAGCACATGAATATCGGGCAGGAATTCCATCTCAATTACGCGCAGCCCGGCTCCTTCACACGTTTCACACCGGCCCCCTTTCACGTTGAAGGAAAATCTTCCAGGTTTATAACCCCTTATCTTAGCTTCCGGCAATTGAGCAAACAGGTCTCTGATGTCAGTAAATACTCCTGTGTAGGTGGCCGGATTGGATCTTGGGGTGCGTCCGATGGGCGATTGATCCACTTCTATTACTTTATCGAGGTATTCAAGCCCTTCTATTTTTTTGTACTCCAGGGGCTGTCTTCTTGATTTATAAAAGTGGTTGTTAAGGATAGGGAATAAGGTTTCATGAATCAACGTTGATTTGCCGCTACCCGATACTCCGGTGATACACGTAAGTGTGCCGAGGGGAATATGGAGATCGACATTTTTCAGGTTGTTGCCACGTGCACCGGTTAGGGATAAGTTTTGTCCTGTTCCTTTCCTTCGGTTTTTACCGTAATCAATTTTTAGTTTTCCGAGAAGATACTGCGCAGTTGTGCTTCCCGATTTCAAAAACGATTGGGGATCTCCAGCCGCTACGATGCTTCCTCCGTGCCTGCCGGCTCCAGGACCAATATCGATCACATAATCGGATTCCAGCATCATTTCCTTATCGTGCTCCACCACGATGACCGAATTTCCAAGATCGCGAAGATCTTTAAGCGCTTTTATCAGCTTCACATTATCTCTGGCATGTAAACCTATGCTAGGTTCATCCAAAATATAAAGTACGCCTATCAGTTGTGTTCCAATTTGTGTTGCCAGGCGAATGCGCTGCGCTTCCCCTCCGCTCAAAGTGCGCAACGGACGATTGAGACTAAGGTATTCAAGACCTACATCGAGAAGAAAGCCGATTCGTTTCCTGATTTCTTTAAGAATTTCTGTAGCAATTGTTTTTTGCTTTTCATTCAACCGATCTTCTAATCTTTCAAACCATTTTTTCAATGCATTGATATCCAACATGGCTAACTCGGATATATTGGTGTTGTCAATCTTGAAATGCAACGACTCTTTCTTTAGTCGTGCTCCATGGCATTCGGGGCAGGTTTTTACTTCCGTAAAATCATCCACCCATTTCCTGATCGCCTCCGATCCTTCCTCCTTTTGCTTTTGCAGAAAATTAATGATCCCTTCAAACTTTGTATTCCATTCCGTTCCCGGATATTTAACCGATGCAACGGCCACCGGAACATCATCTCCATATAATAAAGTCTTTAACACATCCCTGGGAATATCTTTGATCGGAATTGAGAGAGCCAATTTTTTTCGCTTCAGCATGGCCTCAATCTTTTTGAATATCCAGATGTCTCTGTATTCTCCTAAGGGAAGTATTCCTCCTCTGCTGATGCTTAGTTTCTTATCGGGGATAACAGACTCCTCCGTAATTTCTTCTATTTGTCCCAGTCCGTTGCATACCGTGCATGCGCCATACGGAGAGTTGAATGAAAAATTGTTAGGCGCGGGCTCATCATACGACAATCCCGTTTTAGGATCCATCAAATATTTGGAATATTGATGATCCGTACCATTTTCATCGATGGCAATCAAAACTCCTTTACCTTCCTTCAAGGCGGTATTAACCGATTGGCCAATCCTGTGTCTGTCTTTTTTATCAACTATAATGCGATCCACTACTACTTCTATATCGTGGATCTTAAAGCGATCGACCTGCATCTTTGGTTTGATGTCCTGGATTTCCCCATCGATCCTGACTTTGGTATATCCGCTTTTCCGAATCTGCACAAATAGTTCACGGTAATGGCCTTTGCGCCCTTTCACCACAGCCGCCAGTAGTGTCAGCTTCTTGCCATTGAATAATGAGAGAATGGCATCCAGAATTTGATCTTCAGACTGCCGGATCATCTTTTCTCCTGACAAATAAGAAAATGCCTCCCCTGCCCTGGCAAACAGCAACCGCATAAAATCATATATCTCCGTAACAGTTCCTACAGTAGATCTTGGATTGCGCGAAGTAGTTTTTTGTTCAATGGAAATAACCGGACTTAGTCCGTTGATTTTATCCACATCGGGTCGCTCCAGATTGCCGATAAAACTGCGGGCATAAGCTGAAAAGCTTTCCATGTAACGCCTTTGACCCTCAGCATAAATAGTGTCAAAAGCCAATGAAGACTTTCCGCTCCCACTAATGCCTGTAATGACAATTAGTTTGTTGCGTGGAAAGGTGAGACTTATATTCTTAAGGTTGTGTTCCCTGGCCCCGATGATCTCGATAGAATCCAAGTCGACAAGAACAGGAAGTTTTTTTTGAACGGACGTACGGGCCATTTAGAAATTCAGAAACGAAGTTGCAATTAACAGTACAATATTAATGAGTAAAAGGTTTAACTGATCGTTTCTTCTTAGTTAAATATGACGATCGGGAAGTCATTCCCAAAAGAATAGGCCGATGGGTATTGTGCCGATCCTTTCAATTGTTCAGATAATTCAGGCACCTTGTTTTCAATGTAAGTGCTTAATTCGCGTATGGTCAGCTTCTTATCCCCATTTGTATCTGCCTTTCCATTGATCCCCTCCAGCAAAGCATAAGTGAAAATTCCATGTCCTAATTTCTCAAATTCCGATGCGAATTGATCCGAGCCTGTGGAAGTGATCCAAAAGGTACCGGTGCTCCTTGCCAGGTGGGCTAATGCCTTTTCTTCAGCGGCTCCACGTTGCGTAACGGTTTCCAGGGCACCAGCCGATTGGCACGCATCCAGAATAAAAATTTGTTTTTGTGCATTGATCGACTGTGCGTATGATTTCAACGATGACGCTGAAATTGCCTTATCCTTGAGCATATCATCCCGACCGTATAGTTGCGTGACATCAGACGGAACTACAAAAAATTCGCTTTCGCTGGCGCTTTCGCCTGACATAACTCCATGGCCCGCGTAATACACAACCAACATGTCCTGTTCTAAAGATTTTTTCTTCACATCATCAAAAGCAGCAAGGATGTTGCTCTTAATAGCTTTTTCATTTCTAATCTTATAGGTAACAATGTCTTTAAAAATTCCTTTTGAGGCCTGCTTCAAGCTCTGTTCTACACCATTGGCATCTGCTTCAGCATAGTTTAAATTGTATTTGGAATTCTTATAATTATTTATTCCAACTGTAACCAGGTAAAGTGTTGGCTTTTCGTCAGTGGCTCCTTTATAATTAATTGTAAATTTTAATTTTTCTGAATCCACATCAACCTTACTGGAGGCTGTTACATAGAAATAATTTACTTCTCCAAAGGCCAAAGAAAGAGTTACATCAAAAGAATAACTATTACCTCCATTTCCTTCTACCGACTTCATCAGTTTGCCGTTTTGGAATAAACGCACCTCTTTTATTTCTGATGGATTCTCTTTTACCTTCACAATAAGCGTTGAGTTTTTTTGCTGTAAGGAAAGCGGTGAATCCGCGCTGTATGGTTTCCCATTTATGCTTGCTATTTCCAGCACCGGCACTTTTGATATAACTTCATCTACATCAAAATTGGTCAATGACATCGACTCTTCATTTAGCATGGTGTTGAACAAACGAGGGGTAAATCCTTTTTCCATGGTACTTTCCAGCGTGGTTCTTTGCAAGGTTAGGCGTGTGGTCCAAAAAACTTTTTCCAACGCATCTGCAGTGCCCTCCACGCGGCCATCTTTGGAAACGATCGCAAAATCATCGTTGCTATCTGAAAAAAGGTAGGCAATTATTGAATTCGACTTCGAGTCATAGATTTGGTTGATATTATTGCCCGATGCATTGAGGAAGAATTTTTCATTGTTTCTATCCAGCGGAAAAATATTGTACGACCCTATCCCCAGCGTGGGATATCCGGCAAACTTCCATTTGTCTGACTTAGTCGTATAGATCGCTTTGCCACTCACTTCATCATACACATTAAATGATCTGGATGCCGTAAGTGAAAGCAGTTGGTCATTTGAATAAATCCCACCGTAAGGAGTAATGGTGGCGATGAAAAATTCTGATTCCAGCCTTTTAATCTCTTTGAAATTATTTGCATCCCAAATCAGCACTACAGATTTAGTGGCCAGGTAATTCAACCCAGCTACTATTAGTTTGTCACCCGTTTCATTATAGGTAATTAAAGTAAAAATTCCGTCCGGGGATTCTGCCATTTCTTTTCCAGTAGCAATATCATATTGCTTCAATGGATTCATATTTTTTAGGAAAGACATTACTCCTACCAGAAAAGTTTTTCCGTTGGGATGAATGGTCAATGCACTCACGTGATGTTTTTTGTATTGGATTTTTGTCACCTCTTCCTTTTTTTTCAGATCAAATACCTGAACATATCCTTCCATTTGCCCAACCGCCAATAGGTCATGGTTGCCTGAGTAGGAAGTCTTGGTTGCCTTCCTTTCCAACGAAAATTTTGAAACCTCAGATTGAGATTTAAGATCGATTATCCTGACCAGTTCTGATTCGATCAGGGCGAGGGTCTGATTCGAGGTAAATTGCACATCAAACAAATCATCGAACGTTGTAGTGAATCTCGAGACAAACCGACCCACGGCCACTTCAAATAATTTGATGGTTTTGTCTTCGTAAACAAATGCTATAAAATTTCCATCCGGAGAAACGGCCATCCCCTTCTGGGCAGATTGGATACTGGGTCTGTCGTATGCGAGTCTCAATAAGTCAACTTCCTGAGCAAAGACCGATAATTGAGGTATTAACAGAAAGAATAGTAATACAGTTAATCTCATCTTGTCCTTATTGTGTGGCTTTAAAATTACAATCGTTTTGAATGTTATTGCAAATTAGTCTCAGGTCATTAAATTTGCAGTCCTTTGTTGGAATTGGTCACTATTTAAAGGTTTTTACGTTTAAACCCGAAATAGTAACCTGTTTAAAATAGAAGCGGGAGTAGCTCAGTTGGTAGAGCACGACCTTGCCAAGGTCGGGGTCGCGAGTTCGAGTCTCGTTTCCCGCTCAGAGGGTGTGAAACCTCGCGATGTGTCGCGAGTTCTCCCGATAGCTATCGGGATCGTTTCCCGCTCAACATGGTAATAAAAATGCCGCAATGAAATGCGGCATTTTTGTTCCAGTCTGCCCGGGTGGTGCCTGCCTGCCGAAGTCCCGATAACAATCGGAGCGAAGGCAGGGAATTGGAACCACAAGGGCTGAAAGAGTGAATTAAATATTGTCTGCCCGGGTGGTGGAATTGGTAGACACGCAGGACTTAAAATCCTGTGGCTAGTAATAGCTGTACGGGTTCAACTCCCGTCCCGGGTACAATGTTTTACGTATCGGAATTGGTAGACACGTCCCGACAAAAGTCGGGATGGATAGTAATAGCTGTACGGGTTCAACTCCCGTCCCGGGTACAATGTTTTACGTATCG
>CAYTBO010000034.1:0-29467 GCA_964436055.1 uncultured Ohtaekwangia sp. | reverse complement strand
AGCCCGGCGTATTGAGCACTACTTTTCATTTTCCGGAAGTGCTGGTAAATATTCTTACGTCAGGCGTTTCTGATTCCGAGGCTATGTGCCCTGAGTATAAGGTGGTGGCGGTGGATGTGAGGAAAGCCCGTAAGGTGGAACTAAGAAAAGCAGGGCAACTGGTGGAGCAGGAGGTACGAGCATAACGTCTAAGGCGCGATCGGCTGATTGTACACCCCCGAACTGGTCGTAGCGTCCCCATACAGTCGCTCGGCTTTGCCGAGTGACAAATTCAAATCAATTGTTCTTGCGGCCTCTGGCCAGTAAACTCCTCACCATGAACCCCGTTTCTATGCCGCGATAGGCTGATTATACACTTTCCCTTACCACTCTTTTAGTCTTGGGTTCATCATGCGGAACCATATCGAAGGTACCAGTGCAATGATAATCATGGTCGGATAACCAAAAGGAAGTTGAGGGCTCTGGTCATAATGGTTCAATGCAACATTGGCGGCAAGCTTGTTTTGAACAGAAAGTACGCCGATATTAGTATATTAAATCCTACTGACATGTCATTAACGGAGCTCAAATTGCAGATAATCAATAAGGTATCCTCAATAACGGACGAGTTAATCCTTGAAGAGATTTACAAACTAGTAAGTATTGAGTCTGAAATGGATTCTATCTACCGACTTACTGAAACTGAAAGGAGCGCAGTTGCCGAGGGACTAAGGGACGTAAAAGAAGGACGCGTCTATTCATCTGAGGCCGCTGAAAACATGATCAAGGAATGGCTCGAAAAATAGAGTGGACTAAGACTTAAATCAAGGACAGATTTGAGATTTATAAATTTTGGATTAAAAAGAACAGGAGCGACTCATACAGCAAAAAACTTGAGATACTTTTCAATGAAGCAGCAAGACTCGTATCGGAGTTTCCAGAGATAGGTACTGAAACGGACTTTCCAGGTCTAAGGGTTAAAGTGATAAAGAGTTACAAACTTTTCTACACCGATGACTCCAATACGATAAGGATAATCAGGATATGGGACACCAGACAAAATCCACTGAGTTTAGAGTTTGCACAAGAAGCCAACCTCCAACAAAGGTAGCCGTTCAGACAGAGTATGACAACTGAAAATAAATGGACATAGACCCGATACCATATTACTACGAACCAATTAACAGGAATGCAATTTTAGTTCGACCTAAGAGGCCATTTTATGAATGGTTGAATAAAATATTTAAAGATGAGCGCGAAATTACGGACAAGGATGAGAACAACATATATCTAATCCGAGAAATGGGTAGCAATGATGATATTAAAAAATGGATTAATAAATACTTTGACAACCTATTCGTTAACGAAATGAATGACTGGTACACGGACGAATCAGGTTGGCCGACAAATAGGACTTACAAAATGTTCTGTGACTGGTTTGATGTTGAGATTCATTCAATGGTTCTTGATCTTGAGGAATTTCCGGTCACAAAGGAATAAAATATATAATCCATACAGTCGCTCGGCTTTGCCGAGTGACAAATTCAAATCAATTATTCTTGCGGCCTCTGGCCAGTAAACTCCTCACCATGAACCCGGTTTCTATGCCGCGATAGGCAGATTGTACACTTTTCCTTCCCACTTTTTTAGTCTCGGGTTCATCATGCTGAACCATAGCGGAGGTACCAGTGCAATAATAATCATAGTCGGATAACCAAAAGGAAGTTGAGGGCTCTGGTCATAATGGTTCAATACCTGATAGCGTTTGATGGCATTGGCATGATGGTCGGAATGGCGTTGCAACTGAAATAGAAAAAAATTACTAATCTGATGACTGGAATTCCAGGAATGCAGAGGGTTCACTCGCTCGTACCTTCCGTCTGATTGCTGTTTTCTTACAATGCCATAATGCTCCACATAATTTACTAATTCCAATAGGGTGAACGCAAACACACTTTGAGAGAAAAAGAATAATGGGATATCCCAATTAATGGTATTGGAAGGACTGAAAATGTAAGTGAGAACAACACAAAGTAAAATTGGCAATAAGCTAAACCAGATCATTTGGCTTTTTACGCTGAAGGCAGACAAACCTTTTCTTTTCAGGCTTTCACTTTCCAGTTGCCACGCGTGGATATAACCAATGATCACTGAGCGAATCCAAAAAGCATAAAAACTTTCATTTTTTCTGGAAGTGGCAGGGTCTTCCGGTGTAGCCACCTGCACATGATGGCCACGATTGTGCTCAATATAAAAATGCATGTAACTTACGGTCATCAAGAGTAGTTTGCTATAAAATCTTTCTAACGAGGATTTTTTATGACCCAGCTCATGGGCCACCGTAATACCGATGCCGCCTGTAACCAATGAAAAACCTAACAAAAAGCCAATCCATTCATACCAGGTATGTAAGGCTCCCTTTGATACAACGTACACACCCCAAACAACTATAGCGATCTGTACATATACCCACACGTAGGTAACCAATCTATAGTAAAATGCTTCTCCAATTATTTTTGCTTCCTTTTCATCAACATTCTCTGTGTTTACGCCAATCCACTGATCAATAAGGGGAAGCAGGAGGAAGGAGAAACCCAAGGCCAGAAAGTTCCACCAAGCGCCAAGGTAAAAGCCCACAAGAACAAGTGCTGGTACTTCGAAGGCGTAAAAAAACCTTAACTTCCTCAATCCACTGATGCTGTTCATACCACTAATTTAATTTAAAAAATACAATTACTCCGAAGTTTATATGGTTTCTCAAGTTTTTCCATTTAAGAACTTTGGCGATACATGATGTTACAACATAAAAAATGACTTTCTGCAAATTAAGTTACCTTTGCAATTGTATTACCGGATTAGATGGAATGCCTCAAGCGCTGCACGACCGCAGTGTAAAAAATGTAAGGTGAATCATCTGACCTTACACTTTTAACTATTTTTAAATGAAATCATTTGATGCCCTGGGATTATCCGGGGAAGTGGTGGAGACTATCCGCCAAATGGGCTTTGAAACGCCTACACCTATTCAAGAACAAGCCATACCGATTTTGTTGAAAGGCGATACCGATTTGGTTGGGCTTGCCCAAACAGGAACAGGGAAGACTGCTGCATTTGGCCTTCCTTTGATCGAACTGGTAGATTCAGCAAACAAAACTACGCAGGCGCTTATTGTTGCGCCTACACGCGAGCTTAGTGTACAGATAACCAGTGACCTCGAAAACTTTAGCAAGTCCGTCAAGTCGCTAAATATTGTAACGATCTATGGAGGGGCAAGTATCTCTGATCAAATCAGAAAAGTAAAAAGGGGAGCACACATTATCGTGGCTACACCGGGCCGCCTGATTGACTTGTTGGGACGGAAGGTGGTTGATCTTACCTCTATTCAATACGTAGTGTTGGATGAAGCGGATGAGATGCTCAACATGGGGTTCAAAGAAGATATTGACGAAATACTGTCTACTACTCCTGCCCACAAAAAGGTATGGTTGTTTTCGGCAACCATGCCTAGAGAAGTTCGGGCCATTGCCAAAAACTATATGAACAATCCCACAGAACTTACGATGGATGTTCAGAAGGTTGGTAATGAGAACATTGACCACCAATATGCTGTGGTAACGGAGCGTGACAAATACCTTGCCCTCAAACGGTTTGTAGATTACAATCCCGGAATTTTTGGTGTGATATTTTGCAGGACAAAAATTGATACGCAAAAAATTGCTGAGCATTTGATTAAAGATGGATACAATGCAGATGCACTGCACGGGGATCTTTCACAACAGCAGCGTGATCGCGTGATGCGAAGTTTTAAAAACAAAGCGTTACAGCTATTGGTTGCCACGGATGTAGCCGCACGCGGCATTGATGTGAGTAACATAAGTCACGTCATTCACATGAACATGCCGGATGAAATGGAATTTTATACCCACCGAAGTGGAAGAACTGCACGTGCAGGAAAGAAAGGCATTTCGCTGGCCATTGTGTCGAAGCGTGAAATTATACGCATACAACAAATTGAACGAGCCATAAAAAGACGTTTCACCAAACTTGCCGTACCCAACGGAGATGAGGTATGTCAAAAGAAACTACTTGATTTAACCCATCGGGTGAGAACGGTAGAGGTGAATGAAGAAGAAATAGACTCCTTCTTGCCGGAAGTATTCCATGAGCTTCAAAGCTTAAGCAAAGAAGATATCATCAAGCGATTTGCTTCCATTGAATTTAATCGATTTCTGGAATACTATCGCGATGCCCCTGATCTGAATAATGGTTCAAAAGATCGGATGGCGGAAGGAAGCCGTGATGCCTATACAACCGGTGACAGGATTTTTATCAATGTAGGTAAAATGGATGGACTGGATAAGGGAAGTTTGCTAGGCCTTATTTGTGATTTTGGAGAGATAAAGAAAGCTCAGATAGGGAAAATAGATATTAAAGGGGCTTACTCATTTTTTGAACTCGAAAAGAGTGTCACCGAACAGGTGTTTAAAGGATTTGAAGGGGTAGAGGTGAAGGGTAGAGCGGTGAGGTTGGAAATTACCAGCAAGCAGAAGGAGAAATATTCTGATAAAAAGAAGGAAAAATTTTACGGTAACAAAAATAGGGTGCGAAGAAGAGGCTAATCGATAGTGGACTGGAACGGTGAAATTTTTTCACCGGTACAGTCCTTATCAATCTCTTTCAAATATTTTTTGTTTGTGTTGAGAAACGAATTATAGCGGGCAACTACCTTATCGTATTGCATTCTTAAGAGAGGTACCCGCTGATCGGTCATTTTTACCTTGTCTACAGATTTCAGAACCGATTGATTCTTGATGAACTCCGTATCGGATTCAGCCATACTGATTATTTCGAAAATTAAAGAGTTGGAAGCAAAGTCATACTCTTCAATCAGATAGGAGTTGGCCACTGTCTTTTGTGAATAACGAATTCTATTAAGCTGATCCAGCCGTTGCTCCAAAGAAATCAATTGATCATCATCAAATCCCTCCTGACTATGCATCAAATGAATGAGGTTATGCATGGCTTTGATTTTTTCTTTTTCATCCCACGCCATTACATTCCAGGAATGCAACAAGCTGTCTTGTAGCGTAAGATAGGTCTCCGTAAGCGAATCTACTTTAGTGAACGATGTATTGTCCCAACCAGTATTCTTTCGATGACAAGACAGGGTGACCAACAATGCCCCTGCGATAAGTATATATAGTGCTCTTTGAGTCATTCTGTCGTTTGTTTCCCTACATACGAAACTTTTTCATAATTGTTTAGCCAGCGATGTGGCTTTATACTACCACTACTAAATGGGTTTAAATTGTTCAAAAGCCTCCTTGCACGTATTGCAATAATAAATGGCCCTGCACAGGGTTGGTCCAAACGGGTTTTTTAAGTTGGTATCGGTTCCATCACATCGGGGACATGGCGCGTTTTCGAGAATTTCCAACTCCGTAAAAAGTTTGCTATCGGGCGGAGGGGCAAGCCCGAATTTCTTTAACGCAGCTTTCCCTTTCTCAGAAATCAGGTCAGAACTCCAGGATTGATGAAAGGTAACTGAAACTTCAGCTTCTATTCCGTGTTTTGCCAGCGTATCCATAATGTCATTCTTCATGTAGTCGATGGCAGGGCATCCAACAAAGGTTGGAGTCATTTCAATTAATACTTTGTTTGCTATTTCTACTTTTGTGATTACACCCAAATCCACCAACGATAAAACGGGGATTTCCGGATCTTTAACTTCTTCAAGCCATTCGTATATTTTTTCTATGGTTAACGAAGAGGTTTTCATTTGCTATGGGTACACAACATCAAATGAATTTTCAATTACTTGATTAAGGTGATAATCTATGACAAGCCATTCCAGCGTGTTTAACTTAGCCTCACCTCGATTAGAGACATATCGTTTACGGTAGTCCATTTCATTTTGTTTGTTTTTCAGAAAATTCCGCATCCGAACAGCCGTTTAATCTTTCAATATATGGGTTGACAATAGTGGTGAGTTCATTGACTACTTCCTTGATGGTTACCATTCTGCGGTTGGGTCTATTCGAAATACTTCACTCATCTCATCCAACAACGGTTGCAGATGTTCCGTGTGCTTACCTTTTCGTCCACCCGTTTCAGGTATTATTGAGTTCCAGGGAGGCAATTGCAATTGAGTTTGTTCAATTACATCCTCAACCTTCATCATCCACTTAGTCTTTAATTCCTGCTCGCCTTGAAAAATACCATCTTTTATTAGTGCGGTTTCCTGGGGAGACTCTTCGAAGATCCCCAGTGCGAACGGCAGCGCATAGGTTAACGATTTTTGAAGTCGGCCTATACTTTCATCCGTTGCAGAACCCAACTGCTTCATCCAGGTGTTGGCATGCATGGTGTGATATCGCAATTCACCTCTGATTTTCTTTGCCACCTGAGCTAAGGGCTCAAATGAAGATTGGGTTAACATTTCAAAGCGTATCGCTTCCGCCGTATCGTATAGGAAGTGTCTGATGAGACTAAAGTCATACTCTCCATTGGGGAGTTCGGTAAGGATACAATTGTGAAATTGGCTTTCATTTCTTGTAAACGCAAGGGTATCGGGATCTTGTTCTCCTAAACTATGGAGGATGGTATACAGCGCCAGGCTATGTCCGATTTTATCCTGCGCCATCGAGGAGAAGGCGATATCCTCTTCGAGCAGCGGTCCAAAACCTGTCCATTCAGAGTTGCGGTGACCCAGAATAAGTTGGTCGTCCGCCATTTTATACAATAATTCTTTAACCGCTTCGATATTCATTTGATGGTTTTGCTTAGCTGCCTGCGTTTTCTAAAAATACTTTTAATTTATCACCGCCTTTATAAGCAGCGGCATCCCTGAATTTTTTATCCGGGAGGGTATGCCAAAAATCAAGATCTTCGTCTTTGGTAAATCGAATACCCTTGGTTCGGATTACCCACACATTAAATACTTGCTTTTCATTGCGTAGTTGCTGCCTGGCCAGCCATAACGCTTCGCTGTAATCCCCGCCCTCTACGGTTCCCGCATGAACGTGCTGCTTTCCCCGTTTAAATAGGTGATAAATTTCAAACGAATCTTTGTTTTGTCCACTCGTTGATTCCTTAACATGATTGTAGGCATCATCAGTTCCATCTGTCATTTTAGACACATAAATACTTCGGGTATCGGCTACGTAAATGGATACACATGTGAATCTCCTGGTAAAAGCTTCTTTGGCAAGTACATACGCCATTTCCAGATTCGGGGCATGAACTATTCCTTCATGTTGAAATGGTTTACCTTCTTTGGCCTGCACAAATACTTCATAGGTCCCGAATTGATCAAGCGGAACTTTAGGAGAAGTATTTTCACCTTTTTGTTCTGGCAACCTGTTTACACGTGGATCCAATGAGTTCATGAGCTGAAAATTCTATCCTTTTGGTCGGCAGGAATGATGAATGTCCTATTAATTTTTTTAGTTGTCAGGCCAACGGAATAACATATTCAGTTTTAGGTGTACGCAGCGCCTCGCGTACCCATCGGCCACGTTCTTCTGCAATTCTTCTTACCTCCAGTCTCTCTTTATTGCAAGGACCATCACCGTTGATTACCCGTTTGAATTCTTCCCAATCGGGTTCAGTATAATCCCAGCGACCTGTAGCTGTATTTTTTTTCAAGTTAGGGTCAGGTAAGGTGAAGCCTAACTCCCAAATTTTCGGCACATACATATCCAAAAACTGATTTCGCATATCATCGTTTGTTCCCATCTTCACTTTCCACTTCATCAACACGTCCGTGTGTACGGATATTTTGTCAGAAGGGCCGAAAAAGTGCATCATGGGTGGCCACCAACGATTGATGGCTTCCTGAAACATATCCCTTTGTTTTTGCGTGCCGGAAGCCAAATAAATCACGCAATGGTGTCCGTATTTCAGGTGGAAGGATTCTTCAGCGCAAATCCTATCCAATGCACGGCAATAGGGACCATAACTTCCTTTTGCATTGGCAAGCTGGTTGACAATAGCGCCAGCGTCCACCAGCCAGGATATAAAGCAGCAGTCTGCCCAGGTGAAAGTAGGGTAGTTGAAGATATTCGAATATTTCGATTTGCCGGTGATCAGGTCATCGATCATTTGCTCGCGCGATTTGCCTAACGTTTCTGCAGCACTGTAGAGAAGTTGAGCGTGGCCTACTTCGTCCTGCACTTTGGCCATAAGTGCCATTTTGCGCTTAAACCCCGGTGCTCTTGTTATCCAGGTACCTTCAGGTAATGCACCGATTATTTCGCTGTGTGCGTGTTGCTCAATCATCCGAATCAACTGCTTGCGATAGAGCTGTGGCATCCAATCGGTTGGTTCTATTTTCTCTCCCCGATCAATTCGAGCCTCAAAATCTTTCAGTTTGGCGGGGTCTTCACCGGCCAACGCATCCGGTTTAATCCCTTCAAAAGTGTTTCCTCCTCCGTACATGTCTTTTTTCTTAAGGTAGTGAATAAGCAGTCACAGTCATTAGTTCAAAACTAACATCTGTTAGGAATATTTAATAATACAACAGGAATATTATGAGTTTTGTTTCTTCAGGCCATTTACCAGCATATCAGAAAGTTGCTGGCCAATACTTAAGGAGTCAATTTTTCCATCCGGATCGTACCATTGGGGCATCCAATTGAGCGAAGAAAACAGGGTCATTACGGAAAGCTTTGTATCAATATTTTCCTTGAATTCTCCGTTTCGAATGCCTTCTTCGATAATGGCTTTGAACCGGTTGATGTAATTAATTCGTAATAACAGAAAGTCGCGCAAATAGGGCTGGCTCAGATGACGGTGTTCGTTCATAAATACAGCCGAGGCGGTAAGATCCCTTGCCATTACCTGGATATGGCCAACAATGCCAAGTCTTAGTTTTTCACTGGCCGATACTTTTTGCTTTTCTACGTCTTCAAGGGATTTTCTAAACTCTGTTGCCATGTCAAAACAGAGACTTCTCAGAATTTCTTCCTTGGATTTGATATGTGAATACAGGCTTGCGGCCTCGATACCCAGTTTTTGGGCCAAATCCCTCATTGAGGACGCGGCATAGCCCTTTTCCCTAAATAATTCAGCAGCCTTTCGAATGACTTGCTCCTTGCGCGATAAATTCATTACTGCTTCCATGTCAATCTTCTCCCTAAGATAATTAATTAAATTTGATAAAAGTTACTCTGCTATGGAATTCGGTTCAATCAAGGAATACTTTTATAAATTATACAACGCTTGCTATGCGCTTACATTGATTCCCCTATGCATTTTTATTTTTATTTATTTAAAAATGCAAGCAGGAAAAAATAACTACCTGATTCAAGAGCCAGACTGGATTTTGATTGCGCAAGTATTTTTCTTTCTAGTTGGGCTGATAATCCTAACGAGCGTTCACTTGCTTGTAAGAAAAAAAATGAAGCACTTCGCAAAAGAATTTAGCCTTGGAAAAAAAATGGATCACTACTATCGGCTTTCCCTCACCAGAATTGGATCGGGCAGTTTAATTTCTGCCCTGTCCGGTGGCGCGCTTTTCTTGACGGGAAGTGAAATTTTTAGTGTGTACTTTCTGCTGATTTTATTGTGGATGGCCTACCACTGGCCTTCTCCACGTAGACTTTCATCCGAGCTTATGCTGAAGGGTGATGAAAGGGAAATGGTGTTATATAAAAGAGAGTCCTTCTGAAAAGGAAAGACTCTCGATAGGCGCTAAAACGATATTCCAAAACTAAAGGCATTTACGGCAGGACCCTTGCCTTCGGAGAATAATTCATTCATGTCGTAGTTGAAGAAGAAGTCAACATCTTCAAATCCAATTTGCAACCGGGTGCCGTAACGGATGTTATTGAGAAAGAAATTGTCATGGTTGCGTTCTCTCTTTTTGTCGTTGTTTTCATTGAATACCTGCTTTGTATAGCTGTCGATTCGATAGCCAAGGTAAGGGCCAACGCCAATTCGGAAAGAGTTTGTGCGATAGCTATCAAACAACATGGGCTTTCTTCTATTGCCGCCAAAGTCGATCATAGGAATAATTGAAGCGTTGATATAAGATGCTGTAAGCTTGCTCTTCTTGAAATCAAGGTCGCGCGTATCGGTAGAAAATAGTACACCGCCGTCATCTTTGGTCACCAAGGTTTTATCATTTTGAAATTTAAAATTATACCAGCTTACACCTACGCCCCACTCCAGGAAAAGTTTGCCACCCACACGCGTTCGTTGAATCGAGTTGATGCCCACATACCACGAACCAAAAGGTTTTACAGTATACAAGTCGTTATTGCTATCGGGAAATTTTCCGTCTTCCAAGAAGTTATTGGTGCCCACATCAAAACCGAGAGAATGATAAGTCTTTCTGCTCCGATGCCTGGTTCGTTCTCTTGCGCTGTTGCGATAGGTTCGGTCATTGCTTTCGTAAGTCACCCATTCTGAATCATCGATGTTGTCATGCCGGTCTCTTTCTTCCTCGTCTTCAGGCCATTCATAAGCCGGTTCAGTATCCCGCACCTCTGCGATTGCGTTATCATCTTCTTTGAGGTAGGTTGATGATGGTTTATTCAATTCAGTAGTATCCTGATTCTCAAGTTTCTTGATCATGTCATTCATGAGTGATTGAAAATCGTAATACTTTAATGTAGCCAGATCTTTTTTGTGAATTGCAAATATGACTTTACTTTCCTCACCCACTTTAATGACAACGGAGTCGGGTTTGCTTTCCTGTGCAAAGCATGCGCCCGCAACGCCGGCGGTCAATAACCCGGCCAATACAATTATCTTCTTCATATGCGTACTACTTGGGATTCTTAACATCTTTTTTAAAATTAAAGGCCAATATTTCTTCTTTTGCCTGCCGTAAGCCACCCAATGGACTGTCACCACTTCTTACATCCTGAGCAATTTCCAACACCTTTTTAAGTCCTGTTTTTTTCTCAGGTATTGAGGCAATTTCTGAATCTGAGGTATTTCTTTTTGGGATTGCTTTAAGCTCGTACACGATTACAATGGATTTGGTTTGCTCAGTTTTTGCTATCGTTTCTGTCACTTCAATTTCAGGCATGTCGATTTCTGCGATCAGAATTTCTTCCGGTTGAGTTGCAGTTTTGTTTGGCATGGCTTCAGGTTTAAGCGTACCCTTATCTGTTTTTACTTTTTCTGTTTGTTGCGCTAAGTCTACTTGAGAAGAAGGTTTGTTAGGTATTGTGTTTTGCAGCGGTACTTCAATTTTTTCTTTTGTTGAATCATCCTGTTCCGCAATTTTTGGTTTAACCTCTTCGTATTTGGTTATTACCTGTGGTTCTGTTGACGTAGTATTCGTATAGAACCAAAGTAGAGAGGCCATTCCTACCAGAAGCAATGCGGCGGCTGCCCTAAACCAGATTACGGTTCTATTTTTTTTTGTAAGACCGGAAGACACTTTTTCCCAGGCCTTTTCACCCGGTTCAATGGTGTGTTCTGCCAGCTTGTCTTTGAAAAATTTGTCAATTGGATTACTCATGTCCAGATGATTTTATAATGTCCACTTCCTTTTTTTCCAACACAATTAAATTCTTTTGCAATAAAGCCCGTGCCCTGCTCAGTTGTGACTTGGATGTATTTTCGTTTATCCCCAGTTGCTCTGCGATTTCCTTGTGCGAATAGCCATCGATTGCATACAGGTTAAAAACCATTCGATAACCAGTAGGCAATTGATTCACTAAACTCATTAAATCCTCAGCTTCCAGTTGGTTGTCCAACTGCGCAAAATCCGGTTCCATATCCACTGCTTCTATATCAGTTTCGAGATACATATTTTTATTCCTTCTTAAGTAGGTTAACGATTCATTGACTACAATTCTTCTCATCCATCCCTCAAAACTACCCTCACTTTTATACTGGTCTATGCGTTCAAAAAGTTTTGTAAATGCAGTAACCAACACATCTTCAGCTTCCATTTTAGAGGGGATATACCGGCAGCACAAGGCGTACATCTTACCGGAATAATGTTCATAAAGGTCTTTTTGCGAGCGTGCATTTTGACGCTTGCATCCTTCAATCCATTCAGTTTCTTTAGACCGGTAAATCGTAAATCCCATTTAAAACGTTTCAATAGCAAGATGCACACCGGGCAACATAGGTTGCACCGGTGAGGGAATTTAAATCAGTAGGCTGCCTGATAGTCCACCGTGATGGGTAACCATGCGTATTGCTTCTCTTTTATGTAGACTGGGTTAATTGCGTTGTTTTTATCGAATAGGTTTGCATAAAGACCTTCTTTTTCCATAACAAAAATTGAATACTCTCCAGGGGGTAGGCGTATTTTAAAAGAACCATCAGGGTTGGTTGAAATTTGAGCAACTAATTTGGTTTTAACATTTGAAAAGAAGCCCTCTGGCGATCTGGTGACCTCTTGTAGGGTAGTAAGTTCGTGGATGTATAGTTCGCGTTGAACACCATAGTGGGCCATTCGATTGGCATCTGGTCCAGGAAGTTGATTGCCTGAAACCCAGAAGACTTGCCCTTTTATTCCCTGTCGCATTTGGTAGGTTGAACAGGCAACAGAAAGAACCGCCAAAATAAGGGTAGTGTACTTCCCCATAATTCAATTTAACACTTCCCTTTGCCAAACACAATTTAAATTCGTTGGTATTAATGATAGGCAGAATAATTGACGGTAATTGTTACCCAGGCGCGTTTTTTCTCCCCAACAAAGGCCGGGCTTAAATTACCTTCACGGTCCTTTAGATTCCCAAAGAATTGATTTTTATAAAACACAAAAACACTATAGGCGCCTGGAGGAAGTCTGATTCTAAATGTACCATTCCATTTACTGAATGCTCTTTTAATAACGGGTGTATAAATTTTTGTTATCACGCCATCTTCAGTTTCTATTTCGGCAGCCGATGTGAGCGGGTGAACAAAAATTTCAAGGGGAATTCCTGAGTAGGAATTGGTTTGTTCTATGGATGCCCCGCTGTCATCAGGCGCATGCCAGTATAACTGGCCCTCAATTCGACTGCTTTGGGCTAAGGCGTTTGATGAAAAGCAAATCAACAAGAAGATAGGTACTGACCTTGTCAAATTGATGTAAACAACTCGAAGGACTCCAGGTATTCGGGGACGAAACAATTCCAATTGTATGTATTTTTAATTTTTCCCAACAACGTTTTCGCGGCAGCCTCTTCTCCATGGGTAATAAAAGTTATTTTAGGCGGCGATTCAAAACCAGAAATCCACTTCATAAGTTCCCGTTGATCGGCATGTGCAGAAAGTCCATTTACTTCCCTAATCGCACATTTTATTTGAACATCAATGCCAAAAATTCTGACGGTTTTTTTTCCGCCCAGCAGATCACTTCCTCGTGTACCCTCGGCCTGATAACCGGTGAAGAGTACCGTATCGTTTTCATTTCCCAGGCGATGGTAGAGGTGATGTAGAATTCGTCCACCCGTACACATGCCGCTCGCAGAAATAATGATGGAAGGTGTTTTTCGGTCATTCAGTGCGCGGGAGCTTTCGGCGGTATTGCAAAAATAAATATTGGGTGAATCAAAAATACTGATCAGCCTGTCATTTTGTTTTTGAACTTTGAGTTTATGTATCTGACTGTGTTTTTCGTATAACGAGGTAACGCTGATTGCCATCGGGCTATCGATAAATACAGGTAATTCCGGAATGGATTTTTCACTCATGAGTTTGTTCAAGTAATAAATCAGATTTTGTGTACGGCCAACGGCAAAGGCAGGAACAAGTACACAACCACGCTTGTCGAAAGTATAGTTTATAGCCTCAGCTAATTCTTTCTCAATATCCTCTGTTGGGTTGCGCCGATCACCATAGGTGGATTCAACCAATAAAATGTCAGCGTTTTTGATGGGCGAGGGCGGAAACATAAGTGGATCTTCATATCGACCGAGATCGCCGGAAAAGACTATTTTCTTTTTTTGGAAGGCACCCTGAACGAATAGTTCAATCAACGAGGCGCCCAGAATATGACCTGCATTGCGGAATACGATACGGATGTTTTCTGCTATCTTAACCTCCTCGTTCAGAGGAAACGATTCAATCATTTCCAGTACCAGCTTGGCATCTTCCACGCCAAATAAAGGTTCTGGTTTACTATGTTTTGAGTAGCCGTGCCGAAAGGCATAGTGTGCCTCTTCTTCCTGAAGTTTGCCGGCATCGGGAAGAAGAATATTCATAAGATCTTGGGTCGCCCTGGTGCAAATTATTTTCCCGCCAAATCCATCCTTCACTAATCGGGGAAGATACCCCGTATGATCGATATGCGCATGGGTGATCACAACTACATCAATCTCTTCGGGATCAATGGGGAGTTTGCTCCAGTTTCGAAGCCTGAGCTCTTTTTTTCCCTGAAACATTCCGCAATCGATTAATACCTTCGTATTATCAATTTCCAGTAAAAACTTTGAGCCCGTTACCGTCTTGACAGCTCCTAAAAATTTCAATCGAACATCCATATCAAAAGAAGACTAAAAAATCACTCCTTGTAAAGGAGCGTAATCTTTTTTGAATAAAAAAGGCGAATTGATGGTCCGCCCTTTAGTAATACCAGGAAGCTTTCGCTTTCAATAAAAAGTGGAATGGTGGAGTTGAAGCACAGGATCTTCGTGTCTATTATTTCAATATGTATTATCTGTTTTTTATTATCCTGGCATTTCCCCGATTCGAAATGTTGCTGGCAAAGCTACTTGTGGTTTCCAGGGTCTCGCCAACATTCACTTTGGCAGACGAAGCACCATGTGCTTCAATAATAGCACGATCAACCTTATAATCATAGGCCCGTAAGCCGGACGCTCCGGTAATATTAGCTTCTAGAAAAGTGCCACTTCCTTCTAAATCTAAAAATGAAGCACCCGTAAGGTCAACTTCCATGGTAGTTGCATCCAGTTCGCCATCCGCCATCACAGCGCCTGTAAGTTTAATTTCGACATCACTCTCCCGGAAGTCGCTGAAGCTTATTTTACCAGCCCCTTTTGCATCGAGTTCCCGTATTTGTGGCATCGTTATGTGGATGCTTATTTTGTCTTCATCGTATAGTTTATTCTTCCAAAAGTAGTCGCTGTGATTAGTGTAGTCGATAATCAATGTTTTATGCTGTATATAAATATCATAGCGTTCTTTTTGCCGGGACGTTCCGTCAATTTCAACGTGGTAATCGTCTCCTCTTTCTATTCTCACATTGAATAAGCCCGTCAATTCGATAGCGTTGAAATCGGTAAGTTCATAACTTTCTGATTTCTTGCCTAACGAACCGGCAGTAGGACAGGATATGCATTCTATCCCCGATGCAGTCATGACCCAGGTATTTCGATTTTCCATACCCTCATAGGAATATCTTCTATAGTTTTCGATAAGGTTCCACATGTATTCATCTACTACAAAAGGATAGTTGTACGGAACATAAACATCCACTTTTAGTCTTTGCGCCCTGAAGGGTACGCCTTTGTTGAACGTAACGTTTGAATTAAAGGTGTATACGCTGTCCATTCTGCTGATCTGATAGGTTACCGTTTGTGCATTTTCAACCGCCAATTGCCGGGTAGGACCTTGTGCTTCAAATCGCTTAACAATCCTTAAGTCGTCACCATCATGCCCGATTATTCTTAGTGAAGTCATATCGTAGTCTTCCAGGCCCACCTCTTTTATGTTAAATATAAGGGTCTTCCCTTCGGTAGGGTATACATCTTCCTGCCTGTAGGTTCCTTCTTCACGGAAGGAATAAACAGTTTGAGGGATTTTGAAACTTAGAACAGCAAGGCAAAGAAAAAATAACACGAATAGTGTCCATCCCAGTATGGGTTTGAAAATTATTCTTTTTGCGATAACGGAAATGCCTAGTAAAGTGATGACCAATGCCGGAACAATGGCTAGTACAAAAGACGTTGCCATAAGCCAATTCGGAAAAGTGTTTCTAAGAGCTTCCATGGGTAAATCCAATCCTTTTACTCCCATAGAAAACGGAATCAGATGGGTGGAGTCCAAATTCCATAGTCCAAAGGCAATTCCTAAAATCATAAAGAGAGAAAACATAAGCATGATTCCGGTCATGGAGATGATCACACCAAAACCTACGCGAAGCACCTCAACGCCCATTGAAAATACCGGCCCGAGTAGTTTGACAATACCATTAATGACGAGTGCTATGAGGCGAAAGGGAAACAAAATTATCTTAGCGGCCAGGCTTTCTTCTTCACTATCCTTTTCGTTGATGCTTTTTTTTACCGTTGATTCAATATTAGATAGGGTGACAGGTTCTCCCTGCATTTGCATCTTCTCGGTAATTGTCTTTGCTTCAGGTAAGGCAATCCATAAAATAATATAAGTCAAAAAACCTATTCCTCCAACAACGGTAAATACAACAAATAATACGCGAATTAAGGTTGTATCGGTACCAAAGAAAGCGGCAACACCAGAGGCTACCCCTCCAATTACTTTTGAATCAGAATCCCTGAACATCTTCTTTACATCCGATTCTTCCAACTCTTCAGAGGGAGGGAGCAAGATCCAAAGGATAAAATAGACTAACAAAAGCCCGCCATAACTTCCGAGCACCAGCAATGCAAACAAAAGGCGCGGCCATACCGGGTCAACGTTAAAGTAATGACCAAGACCCGCACAAATTCCTCCCAGTATCTTTCTTTTTTGATCCCTGTATAATTTTTTGGAAGTTGTTCTTTTTGAAGAGCTACCGTATTCACTTTTTTCAGTGGTCTGAGTGGCTGAGATACCGGCGGCTTCTTGTTCCTCAGCGGCCTTAAAGTCACTCACACTACCCATGGTACTCATCAGGGAGTTTACATCTTCCAGGGTAATTACCTGTTTGCCCTCATTGAGTTTGGAAAGAAACAATTCGGCAATCCGACTTTCTATATCGGATAGAATTTCACTATTATCTTCAAAAGAGGAGAAGTAGGTCGTGATGGAATCAAGGTATTTGCGAAGGATTTCGTAACCGTCTTCTTCGATGTGGAAAATTATTCCGCTAATGTTTATGCTGATGTTCTTTTTCACGGTTAATGATTTTTATTTATGGTCAGATGGTGTTACTATTTATTTTTTAATGCCACATGCCTCCATGCCGCCGACATGGAATGGCTTAATTTTAACTTTCTTCCGGACTATCAGAGCACATTGCCATTTCATTGCGAAGCTTGCTTTGCATAGGTTGTAATCTTCTTGGTTGAAAGTACCAGATCTTCCCATGTGTCGGTAAGCCCGTTTAGAAATTTTTTTCCTGCCGTGGTAAGTGTATAATATTTTCTGGGTGGCCCTGATTTGGATTCTACCCATTTATATTCTACCAACCCGGCGTTTTTTAGTCTGGTTAGTAAGGGATATAATGTTCCTTCCACTACTATCATTTTCGCTGAAGTGAGTTCTTCAAGCATATCCGAGGCGTAAACTTCACCCCGGGAAATAATATGCAGGATGCAATATTCCAAAATCCCCTTCCTCATCTGAACTTGCGTATTTTCCAGGTTCATACATCCGTTTTTTTAAGTCTTATTAGTATATACGGAAAAGTACTATGTATGGCCAAGTACCTTGCGAAATTTTTGAACTATTTTTTGAATTGTTGCTTTTTTTGCGCTTTTAAGATGATTCTTCGGGATAAATATGTTCATCACAAGACCAAAAGGGTTGTATTCTGTCTGTTACTTTAGTTTTTAGGCGGGTATTCAAAGACAGTCCTTATTTTTACGTTTCAAACTGTTAGAATCGTTGGTGTGCGTAGATGAATAATTACTTCTCTAGAGTTCTACTTTGTGGTTTCTCGTCTTTCGTACAAATCTACGGTCAGGCTCAGCATGCCAACGATTGGGTCGACTTTGGGAAAGAATACTATAAGATATCGGTCGCTGCAGAGGGTGCGTACAGACTCACCTATGCAGACCTTCAAAATGCCGGTTTTCCGGTTAATTCGGTAGATCCAAGAAGGATTCAACTGTTTCATAGAGGACAAGAGCAGGCAATCATTGTTCAAGGCCAGGCGGATGCTCAATTCGATCCATCTGATTTTATTGAATTTTATGGAAGGAAGAATGATGGAACAAATGACACCGGATTATATAGTTCAGCCAATCTTCAGCCTCATACCTATTTTAACTTATACAGCGACACCGTTGCCTATTTTCTTACCTGGAGTCAGGGGCTAGTGCAGGGTAAACGGATGGCTAATTTTTCAGAAATTAATGTATCGGGAATACCTGAAGACAACTATCATTTTAATGACAAGTTGATAGTCTACGCCAATGAGTATTCAACCGGCAATACAATAAGCGGGGTACTTCAATACACCCAATTTGATGAAGGGGAGGGCTGGACAGGCTCCACAATCTGTATTGGAAATTCAGGTTGTACGGGACAGTTGGATAATACGATAACTAATCTGTCTGGCTCCGTTGTTTCCGGTGGCAATCCTCAGCTTGAGTTACTTTTAGTTGGCCGTGATGCGCTCAGTCACCTTGCTGAAGTTTATGTCGGTCCAAATTCGGGATCGCTACGATTGTTGACAACGGAAAATTTTACTAATTATCAGACAAAGAAAATTAATCTACCCATTGATTGGACTGACCTTAGTGGTAGCGGAGATCTTATAGTTCGCGTAAAAGCACTAGGGGTAGGTGGTGCCAGGGATAGAATCAGTGTTTCGTACATCAGGGTAGTATATCCTCAGGATTTCAATATGGCATCGCAACCTTCGAAATGGTTTATGTTGCAAGCAAACCCTTCCGCTAAATCATACATAGAAATTACTAATCCCCCTGCAGGGCTTACCCTATGGGATATTAGTGACTTAAATAATATTATCACCCTTGGTACCAATTCGGCTGGATCTAACATCAGCGCAGTTGTTCCTAATACATTAGAAAGCCGAAAACTTTTTGCGAAGAATGCTTTTGTAACGCCGTCCGTTAAGCGCATCAGTTTCAGAGAGATTGTGCCAACGGCTCATAATTATATCATTGTTTCAAACAAAGAATTGATGAAGCCCGCCCTTGGATATGCTGACCCGGTAAAAGCGTATGGAGGATACCGTTCGACAACGGAGGGAGGCGGATACGATACCTTGATTGTAACGATGGATCAGCTTTATAATCAATTTAATTACGGAGAAAATTCTGCTTCAGCAATTTATGCGTTCATGAAGTTCATGGTGGAGAATGGAAATCCGGAATATCTTTTTTTAATTGGTAAAGGTCTTAATGTTTCGCAGGGATTTTTCAGGAAAACCACATTGGGTTTACAGGACTTTAAAGATCTTGTGCCTTCCGCGGGCATGCCTGGCGGTGATATGGCCTTTACGGCTGGATTAGGGGGCACATCATTTGAGCCGGCAGTACCAACCGGCAGGATTACGGCAAGTACCCCAGAGCAAGTAGCCTCGTATTTGAATAAAATAATCGAGACGGAAGCGTTGCCGTTCAACGAATTGTGGCGCAAGGAGGTACTGCATCTGAGTGGAGGAATTCAAGCTTTTGAATTAGATGCATTCAAACAATTTATGAATGGCTTTGGTGAGGTTGCAAAAGGTCCTTACTATGGAGGCAAGGTAAAAACAATCGCGAAGCAAGAACCAAGTCCGGTTGAGCTAATCAATGTTTCGGAGGAAGTGAATAATGGCGTCAACTTAATCACTTTCTTTGGACACTCTTCGCCTAGTACCATCGACATTGATATCGGGTTTGCTACGGATCCCGTGATGGGATACAACAATCCGGGAAAGTATCCGAGCTTTTTAATTAACGGATGCAATGCGGGCGTGTTCTTTTCTAACTTCACTGTTTTTGGTGAAGATTGGGTATTGGCAGCCAACAAAGGAGCCAGAAATTTTATAGCGCACAGTTCATTCGGATTTGTAAATACACTACGAACCTACACGCAGCTTTTTTATGAAGTTGGTTTCGGAGATTCTACTTTCATAAGAACAGGAATAGGAAATATCCAGAAGGAGGTAGCCCGAAGATACCTGACCTTAAGTTCACCTTCTATTGCAACGGTAACTCAAATTCAACAAATGATGCTTCTTGGTGATCCGGCCGTTAAATTATTTGGAGCGCTAAAACCGGATTTTGAAACCAATGATAATTCGATTTTCCTGGAATCATTTGATGATAACCCCGTATCCGCATTATCAGATTCATTTGCCATCAAGATTATAGCGCGCAATTTCGGATCCGTAAGCAAAGCGCCATTGGGTGTTCGTGTTACCAGAACCTTCAATGACAACACCACATTCGTATATGATTCCACGTTTTTGTCTCCGGCCGCCCGAGATACGCTTGCCTTTATTGTTCGAAGGGATCAAGGCACAAGCGGATTCGGTGCCAATCAATTTCTGATAGAGCTCGATTATGAAAATAAGATTGAGGAACTGAATGAAGAAAATAACTCGGGGTTGTTGGATTTGTTTATACCGCTTAGCGGCACAAAAAACCTAATCCCATACCCTTTTAGTGTAGTAAATAAATCGAATGGTATACTGAAATTTCAAAATACAAATTTGATTTCCGAATTAAGGTTATATGACCTGGAAATTGACACCCTCAATACATTTGACAGCCCGTTTCTACAACTGTATCAAATAAACGGGAAGGTTTTAATGGAACAGTCCATCTCACTTCTCGCAAAGGATTCGCTGGCCTATTATTGGCGGACAAAACTTGCTGATCCTTTGCCGGGTGAAAATGCAGAATGGAATACAACTTCATTTACCTTCATTCAGGATGGAGAAGAAGGATGGGCACAGGTGCACTTTCCTCAACTGGAAGACAATCCGGTGAATGGGTTAATAAAAAATTCAGAATTGAGGCAACTGAGTTTTGAAGAAACCACGGCATCGGTTTTTGTGAACAATTTTGGATCAGCCCATCCATCCCCGTCAACTACCTCCCTCCAGATCAATAACATTGAGTATAACCTCTCTACTCAGGGACAACCGTGCAGGACCAATACAATAAACTTTGTTGCCTTTGATAAAACTACGCTAATACCTTATGCGGGTATTCCGTTTATTTTTCAGGATCCCAGAACCTGTGGTCGGACGCCTCAAGTTATCAACAGTTTCACCCTATCAGAAATGGAAACCGGTAATAATGACGATATCATTCAAATGATAGATAATGTTAGTCCAAGCGATTCGGTGGTGATATTTTCCATTGGAAATGCTGACTTTGCTTCGTGGCCGGCTAATGTAGTTACAAAGATTGGTGAATTGGGTATAGCGGATACACAGCTATCGGATCTTCAGGCAGGTGAGCCAGTGGTAATATTTGCCAAAAAAGGAAGTGCTCCGGGGGCGGCTGTTTTTGAAACAACTGAAGTAACTCCTGAAAATGAACAGGCGCTCCAGGTAAGTAAAATAATTACCGGAAAGTTTACTACAGGTACGTTAACATCTACACTTATTGGGCCTGCTGAATCTTGGAATAAATTTACTTTTTACCTGCGCGATATAAATACTCCGGACATTTTTTCTTACGACATCATCGGCATTAATATTCTGGGCGGGCAATCCACGTTGCTTACCGGAGTCCAGGGTTCAATGGATTTGACATCCATTAGTGCCGAAGATTTTCCCTGGCTCAAGGTTGTGCTTAACACCACCGATGAGATTGACCAGACACCGGTTCAAATGCATCAGTGGCTTGTAAATTATATACCGGCCGCTGAAGGAATATTGTTTTATGACGGAAGTCCTGAGCCCATTGTCAGGCAGGAGGGTGAGCCTTGGTCAGTTGACTTTTCATTTATAAATATTTCTGATAAGGTTTTTACGGATGATCTGCAAGTGCATTTTGACGTAGTTAATAAATTGACCCTGGAACGAGAAAATCAGATAATCACAATTCCGGCCCCCTTGCCCGGGGACTCCACCCATTTTTCGTTTGATGTAGATACCTTTGCAAAAACCGGACTTAATGATGTTAACGTAAGAGTAAATAATCGTATACTACCCGAACAATTTTATGAAAACAATACATTGGAGCTGATCAATTACCTTAACGTTGAACGGGATATTATCGAACCCGTTTTGGATGTTACCATTGATGGAAGATACCTGATCGATGGGGATTTTGTTTCTTCCAATCCGTCGATTGTTGCTAAAATATGGGATGAGAACAAGTTTGTTTTAAAAACGGACACTACGGGTATTCGCTTACTCTTAAAATTTCCATGTATCGATTTGACTTGTAATTTCAGCCCGATCTTTTTTACGAACAATAACCTTAGTTGGTCGCCCGCCACAGCTGAATCAGATTTTACCATTGACTATAAGCCCGTATTGACGGAAGAAGGGGAGTATACGCTCCGGATTGAGGTCGCTGATGGGAGTGGGAACCAAACGGAATCATCCTATCAGATTAGGTTTACTATTAATCAAGCCGATGTTGTGAATTTTTTTGAACCTTATCCAAATCCGTCCTCGGGAATCATTAATTATGGATTTTCTATTTCCGGGAATCAGGCTCCTGAAGGGTATGTGTTAACGGTTTTCGGGCTCGATGGCAGGGTGATCAAAGAGTTTCGCCCTGAAGATTCAGGACTTCATGTTGGATTCAATCAATTGGTGTGGGACGGCCAGGACGAGACCGGAATAGTGCAAAATGCCGGAATGTACCTATTCCGACTTACTGTAACTTCAGGAGGTAGGTCCTTTTCAAAAAACGGCAAGGTGATTTTAACCCGTTAAACTTACCGCTAATGATCGTGACCACCTGGGCCATGAACATGCCCGTGGGCGATTTCATCCTCGGTAGCTTTTCTGATTTCAACAACTTCTACTTGAAAATTTAATTCAACACCAGCCAACGGATGATTGCCATCAACCGTTACTGTCTCCTTACCAACTTCCATAACCGTTACCACCTGTCCTTTGCCGGTACTGAATTGTATTCCGGTATCAATTTTTTGATCACCAAAAGCGGAGAGCGGCACTTTTTGAATCAACCCTTCATTTTTGGGTCCATACCCTTTTTCTGGGCTAATTTTTAAATCAAATTGGTCGCCCGTAGCCCTACCTTCAAGTCCTTCTTCCATGCCAATGATGAGGTTGCCTCGTCCGTGCAAATATTGAAGCGGATCGCGGCCGGAACTTGAATCTAAAACATTACCGTCATTATCGCTTAAGGTATAGTGAATTGATACTACTGAATCCTGAATTATGTTCATTTTTATGAATGAGGTTGATACGACAAAATTAAAATAACAGAGGAGCGGATGTGAGCTGGACTTTCGGATTTGTTATTCAACAAAGTTAATTAATTGAGAATAAATCAAAAATGTGAAATGCGTTATCCAGCGTCACTTTGCAGGATTGCATACTCAACTTTTTTTCTTTAATGAGCCCTGACTCTACGTCATTATTAGTAATTTGTGATGCAAAATTTGACTATCTATCGAAAAAAGATGCACCATAAAAAGCATTCGACTCAGCGTGATGAAGAATCGTTTCAGTTCGAAGCTGTTTTCGATTATGCTACCATAGGCTTGATTATCGTGAATTCGAGAGGTCAGATTACGAATTTCAATCGATGTGCAGAAGAGCAATTTGGTTACCAGAAAGAGGAAATTTTGGGTCAGCCTATTGAAATTCTTTTACCCGGTCAGATTAAATCACATCACGAACATCTTCGGGATGGGTATATAAAATCACCTGATAACAGACCAATGGGGTCAGGGAGAGATCTTTTTGCAAAACGTAAAGATGACACAATCTTTCCTGTAGAAATCAGTCTTAGTCATTTCAAGAAAGACGACCAACTTTTTATAATCGCCTTCATCATTGATATTTCGATTCGAAAGCGAATTGAGAAGCAACTCAAGGAATCGTTGAGAAAAATAAGAGAAAGCAATGCGGAACTGGAACAAAAAGTAGATGGCCGAACAAAGATGTTGAGAGAAACGATGGCTGAGCTTGAGGCATCCAAAGAAAACCTTAACGAAGCCTTGAAAAAAGAAAGAGAGCTGGGCAATCTGAAGTCAAGGTTTGTTACCCTTGCCTCTCATGAATTCAGAACTCCATTGAGTGCGATTTTATCCTCCGCTTCGCTGATCGATAAGTATCCAAAAGAAGCGGACCATAGCAAACGAAAAAAACATGTTGACAGAATTATGGAGGCGGTTAGAAATATGCGGGATATCCTGGAAGATTTTCTCTCCCTTGGCAAACTGGAAGAGGGACAAATCGATGTAAACAGGGAAGTGGTCTCCAACGATGCGTTAAGGGAGGATTTGAAAAAAGTGATAGGAGGACTTGAACAACTGACCAAATCAGGTCAGAAAATTAACATTGAATGCAACTTCGCGGAAAACGTAAAAGTGGACAAAAAACTGTTGGCTAATATTGTTTCCAACCTCTTGTCCAATGCGATTAAGTTTTCTCCAGAACACTCCATTATTTTTTTAACGTGCAAGGTTGAAAACAATCACCTGGTAATAAGTATTATAGATGCTGGAATTGGTATTTCAGAGGAAGACCAAAAACATTTATTTGAACGTTTTTTCAGGGCAAAAAACGCTTCCAACATTCAGGGAACAGGGTTGGGGTTAAATATTGTAGTTAAGTACCTGGAATTAATGGAAGGAAAGATAGCATGTGAGAGTAAAGTCAATGAAGGATCAACCTTTACCGTTTATATTCCCCAATAACCTATATTAGCTTAACTGAATAGCTAAGTTGCGATGAAGAATATACTAATCATTGAAGATAACCTTGAAGTCAGAGAAAATACAGCTGAAATTCTGGAATTAGCCGGCTACAAAGTTTTCACGGCAGAAAACGGCAAAATTGGTGTTGAGGTAGCACAGGATGAAAAACCGGACCTGATTGTTTGCGATATTATGATGCCGGTTTTGGATGGATACGGGGTGTTGCATCTCTTAAACAAGAATCCTGAAACGGCTGTAATACCGTTTATTTTTCTGACGGCTAAAGCCGAAAAGAGTGACTATCAGAAAGGAATGGAGATGGGAGCAGATGGCTACATTGCAAAACCTTTTGATGATACGGAACTGCTCAATGCCATTGAAACCCGGTTAAAGAAGGCGGAGATATTGAAGCAATCTTTTTCACAGGATCAAAAGGGGGTAAATGAATTTATCACCTCCGTTAATTCTACCTCAAATATCAAATTATTATCGGATACGTATGAGGTAGTCAAATACAAACGAAAGCACAATCTATATTCAGAAGAATCGTATCCGCGTTATTTATATTTTGTAAAATCGGGAAAGGTAAAAACCTTCAAAATCAATGAAGAGGGTAAAGAGTTGATTATTGAAATTGGAAGTGAGGGCAACTTTATCGGGTATACACCCATCCTTGAAGGAACCAATTACAAGGAATCCGCCGAAATATTGGAAGATGCAGAGCTAATGATTATACCCCGTGAGGATTTTGTCAAGTTGATTAGTTACGACAGTCAGATAGCCGGCCAGTTCATTAAAATGCTGGCCAAAAATGTTCATGAAAAGGAAGAGCGATTGCTAAGCCTGGCCTATAATTCTGTACGCAAACGGGTTGCTTCGGGGTTGATTGAAATTTTTGACAAATTTAAATCGCAGATGCAAGGAGATACCCGCATAAAAATTTCAAGGGATGATTTAGCTCGAATTGTAGGTACGGCTACAGAGTCTTTGATCCGGACACTCAGCGATTTTAAATCGGAGAAGCTTATTGATATTGAATCCGGGAAAATTATACTCTTGCAGGAAAATAAATTGAGAAATCTTTCAAATTGATTTTTGATTCATTTGCTCGGCCTCGTGATTTTGTTTTCCCAATGACCAATCATCGGTGAGCGATGTTTCTACCCACATGTTGCCAGATCTCCTACAAACCCGGATAATAATTCCTAATTTTTTAAGGAACATGGCTTTCAATTCGGCCACACTGGTTTCTCCTTCGATGTGAAGCGTAAACGTACCCTTGCTTAGGGGCTGGTTGGAAGCAAGTACGATGGTACTCTTAGTGTTTTTTGGATCAACTTGGCTGGACGATTTTTTAAACAGTTCGATTTTCAAGAAGGGAAAAGTGGAACTGAATTCTTTCTTAAAATCGCCAACTGATTTGGACTCATCGATTTTTAAAGTCAACATGATGGAGTACGCTAACAAGACTATTTTTGTTTCAATAAATTCAAAGTTAAATCATCCCTGTATTCACATTTTATGACGCCCATCAGTAGGATTTATGATAGAAATCAGCGAATCGGGTGCACCTAAATTTGAATAGAGAAAATTTTCTACCTCTACCGCCGACTTGTCAATATTATTTTTGCTCGAAAGTGACAAATACACGACATATGATCAGCACGAAGCAGAGATAGGGAGCAGTAGCAGTTTAGTTTCTTTTTGGTTAATCCGAGGTGCCTAGCAAGGTTGACCAGGTTCTCAGGTTGACGGAGTTATCGGCAATAAGTTTGGCAATGGCCAGAAAGGGAACGAACAATATCATGCCGGCTACACCCCAAAGTATTCCGCCAACAAAGATGGCTATTAGGGTAGCCAATGCATTGATTTTTAAACGATTGCTTACGGCCAGGGGAAATATTAAGTTAGCTTCAAGATATTGAACGAATGAAAATAAGAGGACAACCCCAATAGGATACCAGATCGAATTGAAAGTAATCCATGACATGGCTATGGGAAGGAGCGATCCAACTATTATGCCCACGTAAGGAATAAAAGTGAGAATGGCAGCTATGAATCCGAACAAAATGGCGTGTGGAACGCCCAACAATAACAAGCCTATACTATTGAGGGTGCCTACCACAAAGTATACAATTCCCATTCCTTTAATAAAATTGTAATAGGCCGTGATCGTCAACGAAAGTACTTTTTTAATATCCGCACGGCTTTCAATAGGAAAAATCATGTAGAGTACTTTTACCAGTCTACTTCGATAGTATAATATCAACGTAGAGAATACGGGAATGAGAATGGCTAATACCAACGAAAAACTATAGGCCGATATGGTTTGTCTGATTATGACTAAAAGATCTCCACCAGACTGATCCATCATTTGCTTTAGCATAAGCTCTTGTTGCTCCTTACTAAGTTTAAAAGTATCAGCCAGGTAAAGGCTAACCATTTCACCAGCCTCAGTTAATTTAGTCTTAATAGCAGGCCATTCTGAAAGAAAAGAAAAAACTTGATGAACAAGGAGCGCGATAATTCCCATAAACAGTAACAGCAACAACAAGGTACTGATCAAGATGGCTGTCATTCTTCGCATGGATCTGCTTTCGAGCCAGGCACAAATCGGATAGAGAATGAAGCTGATCAGTAAGGCAAAACTGAGTGGTATCAGAACCGTTTTTCCAAAATAGAGGATAAGTGATCCGAATACAATAACTTGTAAGGTGCTGAGGGTTTTATCTGTTCTGCTTACTTTACGTCTTATCACGGCCATAGTTCATGGATACCTGATACAGCATTTTTTGAGAAATACGAAATTATAAAATTAAATACACTGACTGCATGATAAGGATCATGTCCTGACATGACGGATTTAAAGAAAGGAATGTTTTTTCTTCCATAAATTCGTTATGGCAATTTAGTTTGGGGTTCACAGCGAGAAAAAAAGGATTACCATATGAAGAGCATACTTGTCCCGACTGATTTTTCTGATGTTGCATGGGAAGGCTTCAAATTCGCTATTCAAGTGGCAATTGCGTCAGGAGGCGAAGTTAAGGTACTGCACGTTCTGGAGATACCCGTTGCCTATGCTACTGATTTGGATGGATTTGATTACTCATTTGATCCACCCCTTCTTAAAATGATGCATAAACGGGCTATGGCTAAATTTGTAAAGTGGAAGAAGTATGGCGAAAAATTAAAAAAAATAACGTTTACTATTGAGAGTGGCCCTCCTTCTGTTGTCATTGAGCGTTTCATTATAAAAAATAAAATTGATTTGGTCGTGATGGGAACGCATGGAGCGAGTGGCTTAAAAGAATTTTTTATTGGCTCCAATACGGAGAAAATTGTCAGGTTTTCTAAGGCTCCGGTATTTGCTATTCCGAAATTCACAAAGTTATCGGCTATTAAAACAATTGTATTTCCAACACAACTCAAACTCAATGAATCTGCATTAATCAAGCGCATTAAGGATTTACAGAATTTTTTTAATGCGAAACTGAACATTGTTTACGTAAACACACCTTCGAATTTTCGTAAACAACGTGATATTGTAGGACTGTTTAAAGATTATATAAAACAGTATGCACTGAGTAACTGCGAGACGAATATCATAAATGATGCTTATGAGCAACAGGGTATAATTGATTATGTTAATAAGACACTCGGATCAATGATTGCCATGTCAACGCATGGACGAAGAGGACTTTCACATTTTTTTAATATGAGTGTCACTGAGGATGTTGTAAATCATGTTAAATGTCCAATTTGGTCGTTTTCAACAAGGAGAGAAAAATAATGTTTAAGTTATAATTTCAATAGTCAGGACGTCAACGTATAATTTTTTCTTATGAAAAAAATTCTTGTTCCCACGGATTTTTCTGAATGTGCCGGTTGGGCTGCAGACACTGCTTTGCTATTGGCAAAGCGAAGTGATGCCAGTCTTTTATTCCTTCACCTGGCGATTGATAAAGGAGGTTTGTCCCTTGTTTCGGGTAAGCCGTTAGTCTATTCAGATCCGGAAATCGGACAAGCAAGACATAGCCTTGATCTTTTGGTTAGGCGAGCGGAAAAAGAAGGGATGAAAGCCAAATCAGAATTAATATTAGGTAGCGGGCAGGAAAGAATTGAAGATTATATTAGACCCTACCAAATAGATTGGTTGGTGATGGGCTCTCATGGCGTCACCGGTTTGAGGGAGAGGATCATTGGATCTAAAACTCAGCAAGTAATACGAAACGTTAAAGTGCCCAGCCTCGTTATAAAGCAGCCGCTTGCCAAGGGTATGATAAAGGATATTGTTTTTGCGTCTACATTTAAATACGACGTGAGCAAGGCACTCAAGGTATCAACAGATTTTGTAAAAATGTGGAATGGCAACTTGCATCTTTTATTTGTAAACCTATTCAATCATTTAATAGACGAGAAAGTGGCTAACTTGATGATGACCAAGCAAATTGAAAAATATCAAGACCTAAATTATACTTTAAATATTACGGAGACTAATGACGAGGAATTTGGTATCACTCAATTTGCTGAAACCATGTCGGCTGACGCCATTGCGGTACCTATGGAAAGTAAATCATTGATAGGAAGGCTTATAAATCCAAATCTGGCTGAGCATCTGATTAATCATTCCCCGCTTCCCGTGTTGGTTGCCAATGTTGAATAACTAGTTTAACTGCATGTCAATTTGAAATTTCTACTAACGTCAGATAAAGAATTTCATGTTCGTGATTGAGAAGTCTGCGTGGATCTATTATTAATAATAAGTTAAAAGCGATGAACTTTGTTATTAAAACGGATAAGTAGTTGTCCCTTAAAAACTTATTTTCTAAAAGTATAAAACGATGGATTCTTTCTA
>CAYTBO010000033.1:0-31079 GCA_964436055.1 uncultured Ohtaekwangia sp. | reverse complement strand
GTTCTTTGGTAATATCAACACCGGCTAGTTCCTTAAACTGATGATACATGCTGGGAAGCTTCCGTTTGATATGTTCTGATGCATTCGGGATTTTCTCTTTGATCCAGGCGATATCAAGAAATACACCATCGTGGGGTGATCCCCGGCCTGCTTTTATTTCACGCCTGATACAGCGGGCCACATGGTCTCGTGTAAGTAATTCGGGCGGACGTTTGGCATTTTTATCTCCTTGAGTATACCGCCAGCCTTCTTCCTCATCCGTAGAGGTTTGCGCTTTGTATAAATCAGGGATGTCATCAAACATAAATCGTTTGCCATCTCTGTTGCGCAGGACACCTCCCTCACCGCGCACACCTTCCGTAATTAATAATCCGCGCACACTCGGTGGCCACACCATACCCGTGGGATGAAATTGCACAAACTCCATGTCGATAAGTTCAGCCCCTGCGTGATAGGCAATTGAAATTCCTCCGCCCGTACAATCCCAACTGTTACTGGAGATTTTATAGATGCGCCCCATGCCACCCGTGGCAATGATTACGGCTTTCGCCTGAAATACCTTGAAGAGTCCTTTCTCGCGATCGTAACCAAATGCACCTACTACCTGATCTCCATGCTTCAGTAAACTTATGATCGTATACTCCTGGTATACATCAATGCCCTGGTGAATGCCGTGATCCTGTAGTGTACGGATCATCTCTAACCCGGTGCGATCACCCACGTGCGCCAGTCTCGGATATTTATGTCCTCCAAAATTTCGTTGCAGAATTCTTCCATCATCAGTTCGGTCGAACACAGCGCCCCACGCTTCCAGTTCGCGCACGCGATCCGGTGCTTCTTTGGCGTGAAGTTCGGCCATGCGCCAGTTGTTCATGTATTGCCCCCCGCGCATGGTATCAGTGAAATGCACTTTCCATCCATCGCGATCATCCACGTTACCCAAAGCAGCAGCTACTCCACCTTCCGCCATTACCGTATGGGCTTTACCTAACAAAGAACGACACACCACACCCACCGTGACCCCCGCGGCCGAGGCTTCAATAGCAGCCCGAAGGCCCGCACCACCGGAGCCGATCACCAATACATCATATTTGAAAGTTTCGTATGCCATCAGAAAAATCTAAAGTCAGTCCAGATACCCATAGAACAAAGACGCACATATACATCCGAGAACATCACCCAAAATAAACTGGCCCAGGCCCAGTTCATGTGACGTTTGTTCAGGCATGATGAACAGTTGTATAATTTTTTCCGAACCGGGGCTTTAGACAGCTGATCTTTTATTCCGCCAATGAGATGACGAAATGAATGACAACCAAAAGTATAGCCACCCAATAATGTTGCATTAATTGCTAATACAAGTGTGCCTACTCCCAATCCAAAAGAAGTTTCACCGGTGGTGGGATCAACGAACCACATTGCTTTGAAAGTATCATAAGCCAGAATGAAGACAAAAATTACTGCCAGGTACATGAAGTACCGATGTACATTTTGCATGATCAAGGGAAAAGAGTTTTCTCCCCAATATGTTTTCCGTGGTTCTGAAACGGTGCAGGCAATCGGATCGGCCCAGAATGATTTGTAATAAGCACCACGATAATAGTAGCATGTAAACCGCATTCCACCGGGTGCCCATAAAATTAATAAGGCCGGAGAGAATGGAAGTATAAGTGGCCACCACGATGGCTTGGGTCCAAACCAACTGTGTGGCGAACTACCAAAAATTTCGGGCGAATAAAAAGGAGAAAGATAGGGACCTATTGCATAGTGCTCACCTTGAAAAGCAGCCCACGTTGCATAGCCAATAAAGGCCGAAAGTCCCATAAAAATAAGGAATGGTCGTACCCACCAGGAATCTTTGCGAAAGGTATGTCCAAAGCTGAGCGCCAATAGAGAAAGGGTTTGATGAATCGATTTTAGTAAAAATTAAGTTGCAAAGCAACCTAACTGTATAGCACAGGCGCTAATGAATGATAATATAAAATCCACCCGCAGACGGGGGAGCGGAAAAATGCCCTATTATTTAAGTTTTGAGCGAGTATATTTCAAAGCGGAGAATAAGGCAAGTCATTTTTTTATGGTTAATTTCTCAATAAATGTAGGGTTCCTGGGTTGAGAATAAAAGCAATTATTAATTAATGTTCAGCTAGCTAAACCCCTTGTTTTAGCCCTTCGTCCGTTGCCTGATTGCTTCAAACACCACGATGGCTGCACTCACAGACACATTCATTGAGTCAATCTTCCCATGCATAGGGATGATGATGTTTGCATCTGCGTTTTGAATCCATAAATCTGACAAACCTTTTGATTCACTGCCCATAACAACCGCACAAGGCTGATCGTAATTTATTTTTGTATACGGAACGGATCCCGCCAGATAAGTACAGAAGATTTTTGTTTGATGGGATTTCAGCCATTTGATTGTTTCTTCCGATGATGCCGAAGCGATCTGATTGGTAAAGACACAACCAAGGCTTGAACGGATAGTATTGGGATTGTAAAAATCGGTTTGGGCATCGCAACAGATAACAGCGTCAACACCTGCAGCATCTGCAGTACGGAGCAAAGCACCAAGATTACCGGGCTTCTCTATGGATTCTACAATTAGCAGAAGAGGATTCTCACCATGCACAATACTTGATAAACTGGTAGATTTTTGATCAGCGATAGCCACCGTGCCACCGGTCGTTTCCCGATAAGCGATCTTTTCAAAGACGGATCTGCTCACCGGCATTATTTGAGATTTTCCCAAACCCATGTTAACAAGTTCAGGCTCTTCAATGAGTTCAGGGCAATAATAAACAGTATTAATAGCATAGCCTGCATCGATGGCCAGGGTCAGTTCTTTCAATCCCTCAATAGCAAATTGGTTTTGTTTTTTGCGTTCCCTTGCCTTTTCAAGGGATATCAGGTACTTAATTTTTGGGTTACTTGTACTGGTCAATAGAGGGTTCATCGTCTTACTTGATCTATAGGGTTATTACATGGTTCCGACGGTTTTATTCACTTTGTCAAAGGGTAGAAAGATTAATAAATTTCCGATAAATCTTATCTATTTTGTCCTGATGGGCTTCAAGTTAAAATTGTTTTTAGTTTGCACCTTGTTTTCAATGTCCACTTACCGACAAAATATTGATAGCCTTACCTGCGTGTTGGAAACAATGCCCGAGGGAGAATCGCGTGTGGATGCACTCAACACTATGGTCACCAAAATCAGAGAAGGGAATATTTACTCCGCGGTAAAATTAGTTACTGAGGCGAGAAATCTGGCAGAAAAGCTTGATTATAAAAAGGGTCTTGGTTTAGCCATGGAAAATTTAGGGTGGATATACTACCGAAGGGGTGTCTATTCAAATGCATTTGACCTCTCATAGGGGTAGGGCTCCTGCTGACCAAGGAATTTATTAAAAAAAATGGCGGTGTAGTGCGGGTTGAGAGTGAGGTAGGCAAGGGATCTGCTTTTACTTTTACCTTGCGCAAAGCCGGTTGAGTTTTGCAACTAAAAAAAAGCCAATACCTTTCGGATATGATGATTCGTTACCCCTTCGGCTGGGATACCTATGAACTAATCGATTCCGGCAACTTCGAAAAACTGGAGCGGTTTGGTGATTATACATTGATAAGACCTGAACCACAAGCCATCTGGCAGCCATCGATGAGCGCTTCCCAATGGGCAAAGCAATCGCATGCTCACTTTCATCGCGAGCAAAGAGATAACTTTCGAATTGGGGATGAATTCAAAGGGGGATGGAAGAAAAAAAGCCACATGCCGGATAGCTGGAATGTTCAATATCAGCACAAGGGATTAAAGCTTAATCTTCGGTTGGCGCTCACGGGTTTTGGTCACGTAGGTATTTTTCCTGAGCAGGCCGACAACTGGGATTTTATTCATGACACAATCACATCCTGGAACGGATCGGATGGGAAGGTTCTCAACCTTTTTGCCTACACAGGTGCCGCATCGGTAGTCGCTCGCATGGCTGGTGCAGCGGTGACTCATGTTGATTCATCCCGCCCGGGACTGAACTGGGCAAATCAAAATATGCAATTGAATCACCAGCAGGATATCCGCTGGGTAAATGAAGATGCACTTAAATTTGTAAAGAGGGAAGTTAAACGAGGCAATCGGTATAATGGGATCATCATGGATCCTCCTCCCTATGGCCGTGGGCCGGATGGAGAAAAGTGGACTTTGCAGGAGAAATTGGACGAACTTATATCATTGAGCCGTGAACTGCTTCTGGAAAAAAATAGGTTCTTTATATTAAGTATGTATGCCGTAGGCCTTTCAGCTCAGGTTGGACTTAATGTAGTGCAGTCTCATTTTAACTTTCGGCAACCCGAGTTTGGCGAATTTTATCTTAAATCCGAGATTGGCAGACACCTGCCCATGGGAACCTTTGTCAGGTTCAAAAGTTAAAGCAACGGCAATATATTCTTCGTCAAATTAACCGTATCTTTGCGGCCTAAAATCTGAAAACAAGAGCGGATTAGACGATTTATGGAAGTTAGCAAAATAAGAAATATTGCCATCATTGCACACGTTGACCACGGAAAAACAACACTGGTAGATAAATTATTGCATGCGGGTCATTTATTCAAGGATCATGAAAATCCGGGTGACCTGATTATGGATAGCAATGACCTTGAACGGGAACGTGGTATAACCATTTTGGCCAAAAACGTATCCGTACGCTACAAAGATTATAAAATCAATGTAATAGATACCCCGGGTCACAGCGACTTTGGCGGTGAGGTTGAGCGTGTGCTTAATATGGCTGACGGCTGCTTGTTGCTGGTTGATGCCTTTGAAGGACCTATGCCCCAAACCCGGTTTGTGTTGCAGAAAGCCCTCGAATTGGGATTGAAACCAATCGTGGTTGTAAATAAAGTAGATAAGAAAAACTGTACACCGGACGAAGTTCATGAACAAGTGTTTGATCTCATGTTTGCGCTGGATGCAACAGAAGATCAATTGAACTTCCCCACTTTTTATGGTTCGGCCAAGGAAGGCTGGATGAGCGTTGACTGGAAAAAGCCTACTACGGATATTACTGCCTTGCTGGATGGTATTATTGAATTTATTCCAGCGCCCCATGTTGAGCAAGGCTCCACGCAGATGATGATTACTTCATTGGAGTATTCATCCTACATAGGTCGTGTAGCTATAGGCAGGGTTCATCGGGGAGAATTGAAGCCAGGTCAGCAGGTAGCCATGGTAAAAAGGGATGGAGTTTCTATAGTGAAAAGCCGAATCAAGGAACTTTTTGTTTTTGAAGGCTTTGATAAGAAAAAAGTGGAAGTTGTAAAGGCAGGGGAAATTGCTGCTATCGTGGGTTTGGAAGGTTTTGAAATAGGGGATACGGTTGCCGATATCGAAAAGCCGGATGCATTGAAAACAATTGCCATTGACGAGCCCACCATGAGTATGTTGTTTACCATCAACAACTCACCGTTCTATGGCAAGGAAGGAAAGTTTGTAACATCACGTCACATAAAAGAAAGACTGGATAAGGAGTTGGAGAAAAATCTGGCCATGCGTCTGGGTCAAACCAACTCAGCAGATAGTTTTATCGTATTCGGACGAGGCGTACTTCATCTTTCAGTATTGATAGAAACTATGCGCAGAGAGGGTTATGAACTTCAAATTGGTCAACCGCAAGTGATTTTTAGACAGATCAATGGTGTGAAGTGTGAACCAATGGAAGAATTAACCATTGACTTGCCTGAGACAGTATCCGGTAAAGCGATTGAAGTTGTATCCATGCGCAAAGGTGAGATGACAAATATGGAGCCGAAAGCCGACCGCATGATTCTGAAATTTGTTATGCCATCGCGGGGTATCATTGGACTAAGAAGTTACCTACTCAATGTAACAGCCGGTGAGGCCGTAGTTACACATCGTTTTAAGGAGTATCAGCCTTACAAGGGATCAATTCCCGGAAGGATTAATGGTTCGTTGATCAGTATGGAACTGGGAGAGGCAATTCCTTATAGTTTACACAATTTGCAAGACAGAGGTAAATTTTTTATCGATCCCAGCGACCCGGTATACGAAGGCCAGGTAATCGGAGAACATAGTCGCAGTGGTGATCTGGTGGTGAACGTTACCAAAACCAAGAAATTGAGTAACGTGCGTGCCTCCGGATCAGATGAGAAAATGAAGATTGCACCGGCTATTAAGTTTTCTTTGGAAGAAGCGCTGGAGTATATCCAGTCCGATGAATATGTTGAAGTGACACCTAAGTCCATTCGATTGCGCAAAATGTATCTCAATGAGAATGATCGCAAACGCGAGAGAAACAAAATGACAGCGAATGTATAAAGGAGGCTTACTCTTTTGTTTCATGATGATTTCCCTGAGTTTATTTGCTCAGGATGCAAAATGGAAAAGATGGGAATTGGAAGCGGACACGCTCATGAACCGCCAGGAATATGATCAGGCCATTAAGCACTATACCAAAGCAATCAAATCCTCGAAACTAAAAGACAAGTCTGCATACACGCCCGTTTACAAACGAGCGGTATGTTATTATTCCATCGGGCAGTATAATGCTGCTTTACATGATTTAGAGACCTTTTTGACGGAAAATCCCGACATTTATCAGGCATACTTACTCAAAGCATTTATTTATCGCGAAAACAATGACACCGAAAATCAACTCGAAGCACTCGACCAGGCACTTGCTATTAATCCTGGAGACCCTGACCTTATCAAATGGAGATCCGGAATTTATCTGGAGAAAGGCGAATATGAGAAAGTGAAAAATGATCTTCTTTATGTAAAGTCGATACAAGATGATCCTGAAGTTGAAATGTATCTTGGCTTTGCATACTATAGCCTGGAGCAATCCGATAGTGCATTTATGGCTTTGAATATGGCCATCCAGATGGATCCTACCTTTGTACCGGCTTACTTGTATGGCGGATCGTTCAGCCTACAGGATAGCAATTACGATCTTGCATTGAAATACCTTGACGTGGCCTTGAAATTATCTCCCGGGAATACCAGTGCACAATTTTATAAAGGGGTGGCACTCTTAGAACTCGATCGGGAAAAGGAAGGCTGCCGGTATCTGGCGAGAGCATTTTATGCCAGGGAGGATGATGCCGGTGGGTATCTCAAAGAGCGTTGTTATACGCTTATCAAGTAATTCAATAAACTTGCATTTGATTTTTTCGTTATCCCATTATAGGGTTAGTTTATAATTTTTAACATCATTTTCGTAGTAAGAATATGATTCGACCGGTTTTGTTGTTTATGGTTGGAGTTATTGTACTAATCATTTCCCGATAATCAAATCTGAATATACGCCCACTTAGGTTATCGGCATTATCTGTATTGGAAAAGGCTTATTGATACCCCAAGTGAGCGAGTATGTTTTGTCAAGATTGGGCTTGCAACTTCATTATCTATCGCATAGACTTATTTACCAATTACAGGAGTTTGTATAAACGCTTGATCTACATGGCATACGTATTGTAAATGCTGAAATTGATAGTTTCATCAAACTCAGTCATCACCACCAGATTCTCATTTAATTCGTCATTGGGCACAGGCTCACAACCTAGATCAGCCAAATATTTTTGGTGGAATAGATTTCAATAACACAATTACTGATCGGCAAAAAGCGATGAATTGGCTCTGGGCGCTTTTGGCAGTATCGGTCTGAATGTCGGGGTAATTATCCTGGATTGGTAGTCATTATTTTGGGGTTGGTTAAATACCCTGGCTGCTTGTTCTGTGTTGGGATAGGGTTAATTTTGCAGCATGCCGGAGCAAATCTTGATTTTAGACTTTGGTTCTCAGTACACGCAGTTGATTGCCAGAAGAGTACGGGAACTCAATGTATACTGCGAAATTCACCCATTCAATAAAATTCCACCGGTTTCAGATCAAATAAAAGGGGTAATTCTATCCGGAAGCCCATGTTCTGTAAAGGATGCCGGCTCACCCGATGTTGATTTCTCACTTTTTGGATCTACTCCGGTTTTAGGTGTGTGCTATGGCGCTCAGTTGATGGCTCAAAAGAGTGGCGGAGAAGTTGAACCTTCTAAAATCCGGGAGTATGGCCGTGCCAGGTTGACCATGGTGGATCATCATAATGAATTACTAAAAGAGATTTCTTTAGACTCACAGGTATGGATGTCTCATGCCGATACGATTTCAATTCTACCGGATGATTATAAAATCATTGCCAGCACACCTACCGTAAAGGTGGCTGCTTTTGTCCATAAGACACAAAATCATTACGCAATTCAATTTCATCCGGAAGTTACCCACACGGTAGAGGGCAAAAACTTGCTAAGGAATTTTGTCGTGCATATCTGCGGCTGTGCCCAGGACTGGACACCCGATCAATTTGTGGAATCAACCATTGAAGGTTTAAAAGATAAATTGGGAAATGACAAGGTGGTCATGGCCCTTTCGGGTGGTGTTGATTCAACGGTGGCTGCGACCCTCATTCATAAAGCCATCGGTAAAAACCTATATTGTATATTTGTCGACAATGGACTGTTGCGAAAGAATGAATTTGAAGAAGTTTTGAATTCATATAAGGGCATGGGATTGAATATAAAAGGAGTTGATGCCAAAGAAAGGTTTTACAAGTCATTGAATGGCTTAATAGATCCGGAACAAAAGAGAAAGGCAATTGGTAAAACGTTTATTGATGTATTTGACCAAGAGGCACACCACATTTCAGATGTAAAATGGTTGGGTCAGGGAACAATTTATCCGGATGTAATTGAATCAGTTTCAGTCAAAGGGCCATCGGTCATGATCAAGTCGCACCACAACGTGGGTGGACTGCCGGAAAAAATGAATATGAAAGTGGTAGAGCCGCTCAATACATTGTTCAAAGATGAAGTGAGGCTGGTTGGAAAAACGTTGGGGATCGATCCGAAAATTTTAGGAAGACATCCTTTTCCTGGTCCCGGGTTAGGCATCAGAATTCTAGCTGATATTACCGAAGAAAAAGTAAGGGTCCTTCAGGAGGTAGATCATATATTTATCAATGGCCTGCGTCAACACCATCTTTACGACAAGGTGTGGCAAGCCGGTGCCATGCTCCTTCCGGTTCAATCCGTTGGTGTGATGGGTGATGAACGAACCTATGAAAGCGTAGTAGCCTTGAGGGCTGTAGTCAGCGTAGACGGGATGACAGCAGATTGGTCTCATTTGCCCTATGAATTCTTAAGTGAAATTTCATCCTCTATTATTAACCAGGTAAAAGGGGTTAACAGGGTGGTATATGATATTAGCTCCAAGCCACCCGCTACCATCGAATGGGAATAGCTAGATAAAGCAATATGAAAAAACATAGCATTTACATATTGTCTATTGGTTTGGTGGGATGCCTGCTCTCAATAGGTGCATTGGCTCAGGATTATAAAAGACAGTACAAGGCAGCCAAGGATTTTTATGTGGAGAAGCGCTATGGCCTTGCCATGGAGGCCTTTAAGCCATTGATCATTTACGACAAGGAGAACCCGTATGTAGAATACGCATCTTTTTTTTACGCTTTATCGGCATACCATCAAAAATTTGCTTCTGTCGCAAAAGATATGTTGCTGCAATTGAAAGAACTTTACCCTTCCTGGATCCAGATGAAGGAAGTAAACTACTGGCTGGCAAAGATCTATTTTGATCAGAAACAATACTTTCAGGCCATGCAGATGCTGAAGGTATATCCTGTCCTGTATAACCATTCGGATGTACAGGAAATGAAAGCGCATTTCCTCAGGCAAATTGAAGATGTGGAAACCATTCGCATGATGTACGAAGAGCACCCGGATGATATCGAAGTGGGCCGGGTGCTGGCCATGGCCATTTCAAAACAACCCTTTCTGGAACAGGATGCTGTGTTATTGGATGCTTTGATAAGTAAATTTGGACTGAATAGAGAAGAATTTTCTTCTTCCCTGAAACCGGCTAATGTTTTCAAAGAAAAATATACTGTCTCTTTGCTTTTTCCATTTCTGGCCAATACACTCGAGCCGACAACATCAACAAAAGTAAATCAAAATATACTCGATCTATACCTGGGTATGAAACTGGCCCTCGATACATTGAAGAATCTTGGTATGGATATAGACCTCCGTGCTTATGACACGGAAAGAAGCATGTCCACAACTGCTGAACTATTGACATGGGATGAATTAAAGGATTCCGATTTATTGGTTGGTCCTTTATTCCAGGATCAGACTCCCATGGTACATAGGTACTCAATTAATAATAAGATAAACATGATCAATCCGGTTTCCAACAACAGCGGATACCTGGAGGAAAATCCCTTTGCTTTGTTGTTTCAACCAACTGCTGAGTTCATGGGCGAGCGATCTGCCGAACTGATTGCAAGCAGAGTAAAGAATCGATACGGTATGGTGTTTTATGGGGAGACACAAAAAGACTCCCTGGCCGCCCATAGTTTTTTGCTGAAAGCGGAAGAGTTGGGTTTGAATATCATCTGGGCGGAGCAGGTAAATAAGGACAACAGTGCGGATATTTTTACCAAATTGGCCACACCGGTTGAGTATGATGAATTCAGAAATCCGATAGAATTTGAATTGAAGCTGGACAGCATTGGTAGTGTATACGTTGCATCGGATGACCCCCTGATTTATACCAAAGTGATAAGCGCAGTTGATACACGTGGTGACTCTGTCATTATTGTTGGACATGAATCATGGCTAAATAATGCGGCTGCCAGTTTTGAGACGTATGAACGGCTCCATATCACTATGGCGGCACCAACGTTCAGCGCTTACTCCAGTCAAAACTTCAAAACGTTTAGAAATAGTTTTGTGCGCAAGCATGGAACCATACCTACCGACATCTCCCGGATCGGTTATGAGTTCATGTGGTTTATTGGTCATAGTTTGAAAAAGCATGGTGTCTACTTTCAGGATGGTCTACAAGATGTATCATTTATGCCCGGCTTATTATTCAAAGGGTATGACTTTCGGGGTGCCAGATTCAATCGGTACGTACCCTTTATTCACTTCCGCGGAGGTGTGATTGAGTTCCTTGAAGAAGTAAAAAACTGATTAAAACGACCTTTTAGCCGAAAACCTTACACCAACCTGTAACACGTTCTTTTTTTTGGTATGTTTTCAGCTTCAAACATTTAAATTGGAATTCTGCGTTTCATTGAAATATGAATGAAAATGTATGTTTTTGTTACCTTTATAACCTGACTTGGAAGGCATGCATATAAAAATACTATTGGCAATAATTCTTAGTTCTGTATCCATTGCCGTGCTGGCCCAGGGGGAGCGAAGGGATCAGACCGCAGTAACCTTTGAGGAATTGTATGATGAACCTTACGCAGTCAATAAGTTATTTATCGGATTCCAGCCACTCTACGGGGAAGTGTTTTCAACCAATGTGAATGCGGGTTTTGGGGTGGAAGCTGCTTACTACTACAAAGACAAAGCTAATTTCCGTGCACACTTTCGCAAGCCATATAGCAGCACGTTCTTTGACCTCAACAACGATCTGGCAACTAAAAATGCCAATAGCTCCAATCAACCCCGCGGTTTTAGTTATCTCGAGTTAGGAGGAACATACCATTTTAAAGATGCTGAAGAAACGTCTAAGACGAAGATGGTGTTGTACAGAAAAAGTTATCAAGGCAACAAGTGGGCAGGACGCGTACCCCTGAAGGCTGAAGTGCCTGCCAAAGTAAGAAAGATATATGGAGGCAGATTGGGCGGTGTAATCTGGAATTCTACAGTAGACATTGATCGGGCTCTTGAAAAACAAGATCTTGCAAATGATGCGTTGGTTAATTCTGAAGGAGTAGGAATTCCCCAAACTTTTGTTGACAACCTTGGCAGAACTCAGGACGTCCGTCTTTTCAGCAACCTATCTTCGGCAGGTCTCTACCTGGGTGGATCTGTGTCTTGGTTTAGGAATATTGCGGTAAGCTTCGATACCTATGATGAGGCCGTTGATGATGGCATGCTCACCTTATTTTTTGATATCCTTTATTCACCGGCTTTAAACCTGGACCCCATTCAGTATCAGGGTACCGACTATTCAGTTGATCCCATCAAGACCAGTGCACTAGGATTTCGGTTAGGAATTGATGGGAAATTTAACCGTACCTTAAGTTGGTCGTATGGTGGCGAGCTGGGCTACAGACCCAGTTTGAAAGGCAATGTATTCTTTGCCATGTTTAAGATCAGCTTTCCAGTTTTCGGAACCAACCTCGATTACAAAGTTGAATCCTTTGGCCAATAAGTTGTCCTGATGGGATGGGATATACTTATTACCAACATCAAAGGTCTCGTACAGGTCAGGGCGTCCACACGATCTGTATTGGCTGGTAAGGCTATGGCCGAACTTCCTGTTTTAGAAAATGCATTCCTGGCTATCGAAGGGGATGTGATAGCAGACTATGGTGCCATCAACTCACTTCCTGCGCACAATGCAACACAAGTTATTGATGCGGCCGGATGTTTTGTATTTCCTTGTTTTGTCGATTCTCACACGCATCTTGTTTTTGCGGCCAGCCGCGAAGAAGAATTTGTGATGAAGATTAAAGGAGCAAGCTATGCAGCTATTGCAGCCAAGGGGGGAGGTATACTAAATTCTGCACAGAAACTTCAGCAATTGTCTGAAGAAGAGCTCTTCCAAAGGTCCTTAAGCAGAATTAATGAAATAGTGAAGAGTGGAACGGGTGCAGTTGAAATCAAAAGCGGGTATGGTTTAACTCTGCAGGATGAATTAAAAATGTTGCGCGTAGCCAGGCGATTAGGTAGGGAGACGCCTGTAAAAGTCAAAACTACTTTTCTCGGAGCTCACGCAGTACCAAAAACTCATTCTAAACAAGATTATATCAAACTGATCATCGAGGAAATGATTCCCGCCATAGCGGATGAGAAACTGGCTGACTACATTGATGTCTTTTGTGAAGAAGGATTCTTTTCATTCGATGAAACAATTCAGATTTGTGAAGAGGGAAAGAAATTTGGCATGCGTCCGCGAATTCACGCCAATCAGCTAAAACGATCAGGAGGTGTTCAGGCTGGAGTTCACGTAGAGGCTATCAGCGTAGACCACTTGGAAAATATTGGTGTTGAAGAAATTGAAGCCTTGCAAAAGAGCAACACCATTCCCACGGCTTTGCCAGGAGCAGCATTCTTTCTGAATTTACCATTTCCACCTGCACGGGAAATTATCAATGCCGGACTTCCACTTGCTATTGCTACTGACTTCAATCCCGGAAGCTCACCCACCGGCAACATGCCATTGATGATTGCCCTGGCGTGCATTAAAATGAAAATGACACCGGAGGAAGCAATTAATTCAGCAACTATTAATACCGCTGCTGCGCTTGATTTGTTGGGGTCATATGGAAGCATTACCAGGGGAAAGAATGCAAGCGTTTTTATTACTGCACCAATGCCTTCAGTAGCTTACCTGCCCTATAGTTTTGGAAGTCAATTGGTGGATCGTATTATTCTCAACGGACAACTGATTTCTTAACCACGGATCACTTCAACGGTGTAGGTGACTTGCGCTTTCAAACTATCCGCTACGGAACAATATTTTTCCAAAGAGAGTTTGGCAACCTTGTGAAGTTCATCTTCGGTAACATCCGGTGATGTTATTTTATAATGACAATGGAGTTTTGTGAAGGAGCGGGGAGGAATCTCCCTTCGTTCGCCTGAAGTTTCCGTGACAAAATCCAGTATGGTTTTTTTTCTCTTTTTCAGCATCAACGTAATATCAACAGCCCCGCAGGCGCCGAGTGAAGATAGAAGTACCTCAACCGGAGATTGATTTTTCTTGATTTCGGCTTTTCGCATGTCAATGGTGATTTCATGACCCGCTTCATTTTGTGAAACGTAAACTTCATCCTCGATCATTCGGGTTATGCTTTTCATCTGTTAATATTTTTTTAAGGTCACATGCCAGCCTGCCGACCAGGCATGTAATTCGCATACTGGAATTCTCCCATCAAAACAAGGACTGCAATTATCATCCCGCTGGGCATAGTCCGCTTTATGCTCATTTCATCTTCTTAATTTTATTATGCCTGAATTTAATTATTATTGCGTTATGCAACTAATTGATCAGGTCAAATTATTGATCAGGGATGTTCCTGATTTTCCAAAGCCGGGAATCCTTTTTAAAGACCTGACTCCTCTTTTGGAACGACCTGCCATTGTACGACAGGTGGTTGAAAGGTTGGCAGATCCGTATCGGGATAAAACCGTAGATGCAATCGCAGCCGTGGAGTCAAGGGGATTCTTATTTGGTTTTTTGTTGGCGTATGAATTACGGGTGCCTTTTATTCCTGTCCGCAAGGAAGGAAAACTTCCCCATAAAAAAATTAGTCAGCAATACGCACTGGAATATGGATCGGCCTCTATGGAAATGCATGAAGATGCGATTTCTCCCGGTTGGAAAGTTGTCGTCCACGATGACTTACTGGCTACAGGCGGTACAGCTGATGCCGCTGCTAAATTGATTCAACAACTGGGAGGGGAGGTTGCAGGTTTTTGCTTTGTAGTCAATCTTGGTTTCCTGGGAGGTGAAACGTTGCTGAAAAAGCATTACAATTGTGATATACATTATATAATAAAGTATTGAAACTGTAACTTTTAAGTTATTTTGATGTTAATTAAATTGTGATTGATTTGATTAGAATCCCCCTGTTTCCACTTACCATTTTTCCCTTACCAGGGGAGATGGTACCTCTTCATATCTTCGAACCCAGATACCGCCAATTACTGGAAGATGCTGAAAAGCGGGATATATCATTTGGTATTTTTTTTAACCACACGGCCAACATTTCAAAATTGGGGTCTTTGGTAAAGCTGGAAAGCGTCATTAAACGCTATCCCGGTGGTGAATCTGATATTATCGTGAAGTGTGTTGATCTTTTTACGATGAACACCATGCAACGAAGCTTTAAAGATAAACTTTATCCAGGCGCTGAAGTTGAGCTTTGGAATGTTCATCAAATCGATGAGGTCTCTAAAAAATTGCACGAAGGGTTTGAATTATATCTTAAGCTATTGACGATTTCCGGTCCAGATGAAGTTACCTCCATGTATCACATTGCCAACGAACTTAACCTTGATAATCAGGATCGTCTGAAGTTTGTACTGGCTGATGCAGAAAAGAAAGAATCGTTTTTGTTGTCACGTCTGCGCTACCAAACGCACCTGGTTAATCAGGCAGAACGGTCGAAGGATGTCTTTCATCTGAACTAACCGGCTGAATCAATTCTTTTTACCCTTCTCTTTGTCTTTAAAATATTTTCTAAAAAGAAAGTGGTGCTGTAAGGCCTCCATGTCTTCGTTGAATTTACCCGTTCCCGAATTCAGGTTTTTCAATGTTTGACGTAAATCGTTTACCATGGCTGTATCTTTCATCAAGGCTGGGATTGGTCCCTCACCAGCACCCAGATCGGAAACCAGAAAGTTGAGACTGTCGGTGGCACTATTGATTTGTTGCGATGCCTTTTGTAGTTCATCTAGCGTAACGTGAATTTTATCCCGCGTCAGTGAGTCATTCAGCAACCAGCCTGCCAGCCCCCGGCCTTCATTCACTTCAGTTGAAATCCGGTTGACTTGCGATAGAATGGTATTGGTTTGATCGGTGGCTTTTTTCAGATTGGTAACCGCCTGCGAGATTTGATAGCGGATCACGGTGTCGTTCAATAAATAGGAAATTGTGCCTTTGCCTTGTTTGATTTCCTGCACAATTTCCACAAGGTCAGCAGTCAGGATAGCGGCGTTCTCATTGGTGTTGGTAAGTGTTTTCAAAATATCGTCCGTTTTGATGAGGCTGAAAGATTGAAGTCTGTCTCCGTCATTTACTATCTGTGCTTCACCTTTTCCCGGGCTGATGTTTATCAACATGTTACCCATAAGCCCATCGGTACCAATAGAAGCCACAGCATTTTTTTTGATATGAGGTCTTACGTTCTCCCGGATACGCATGGTTACTTCGATGATTGAGTCATTTTGAATTTCCACGCTAAGTACCGAGCCTACATTAATCCCGGAGAATCTTACGTTATTTCCTGCCTGCAAACCGTTTACATTGTTGAAAATAACCTGCAATCGAAAAGTATTACTGAATATATCCCTTTTCTGACCGATCAGGTAGACGGTAACGGAGAATACAACCATACTGAAGATGACAAATATTCCAAGTTTTAAATTTCTGTTGCTTGATCTTTCCATTGCCGTCATTGCGTGTTCTAATTTAAGTTGCAAAAAAGTCCTGTACTACAGGATCTGTAGATTTTTCCAGTTCCTCATAGGTTGCCTCAATGTAGTTTTTGCCTTCAGAAAGGATTACAATCCGGTTGGTTGTTATTTTGGCGCAAACAAGATCGTGAGTGATAATAACGGCTGCGGCTTTGTATCGATCCTGAACTTCATTGATCAGGTGGCTTATCTCTCTTCCCGTTATAGGGTCCAGTCCTCCGGTGGGTTCATCGTATAAAATAATTTTTGGTTGGAGGATAAGTGTGCGGGCCAACGCAACCCTCTTTTTCATACCACCAGAAAGCTCCGAGGGCATAAGGTCCAGGGTATGAAGCAAGCCTACGCTATCCAATGCCTCTTCTACACGTTGGTTAATGGACTTGCCGCCTTCATTTTTTTCGCGGTGTCTTCGCAGAGGAAATTCCAAATTCTCACGAACCGACATCGAATCATACAAGGCAGCGCCTTGAAAAAGAAAGCCCACTTCACGCCTGATTACATCCATTTCCTTGTTGGTAAGGTGCCGAACCGATTTGCCCAATACCATAAGTTTGCCGGCATCAATGCTTATCAAACCGATAATGCATTTGATAAGTACAGATTTTCCGGAACCTGATTTGCCCAGTACAGCTATATTTTCTCCATTTCGGAGAATGAAATTAAATCCTTTCAAAACATGATTGCTTCCAAACGACTTATAGAGATCGCTTATTTCAATCATAATTTCAGAATCCATATGATCCGACTTTGTCATAAGTCGTAGAAGATGTCGGAAATCAGAACAGCAATAAAATCCAAGATAAACACCAGCATCGAGCTGATAACAACGGCTTCATTGGCGGTTCTTCCAACTCCTTCGGTTCCTTTGCTGGATGTAAATCCTTTATAGCATCCAACCATGGCAATAGCAAAACCAAAGAAAAAGGATTTGATAATAGAGGGTAACAAGTCACCGAATTGGAGAAATTCAAAAACTAGGTTGAAATACAATTGTAGGGTAACCCCACCTTTGGCATATTCAATGATGGCAGAACCCAAAAGCGAAATAAGATCGGCTAATATGACCAGCACAGGTAACATGATGGTGGCTGCCGTTACGCGGGTAATGACCAGGTATTTGAATGGATTGGTACCTGATACTTCCATGGCATCAATCTGTTCCGTTACTTTCATGGAGGCCAGTTCAGCGCCAATGCCAGAGCCGACTTTTCCGGCACAGATAAGCGCGGTAATGACCGGCCCAATCTCCCTAACGATAGCAATACCTACCATGGATGGCATCCACGATTCGGCACCAAATTCTACCAGTGTGGGTCTGGTTTGTAAGGTGAGTACAATGCCCATGATAAATCCTGTGGATGCTACCAATCCTATGGACTTGTTGCCGATAAGAAAACATTGTCTCAGGAGTTCCCGAAATTCATAAGGGGGAAAGAATACCTCCCTGAAATACCTAAGAGAAAATTCGGTAAGTTCTCCTGTGGTGATAAAAAATTTCCTGATGCCCTTTAGCATAATGCTTTGAACGGGAAAGATAGCGGACTTGATTTAGTCAATTAATGACAATAATCATAGATGTCATTGACAGCAGTTAGATTACAAGGGTTACATGTTTCTGCGGTATTGTCCGCCTACTTCAAATAATGCGCTTGTGATTTGTCCCAACGAGCAAACTTTGGTGGCCTCCATCAAAGCTTCAAAGATGTTCTTATTCTGAATAGCCGCTTGCTGAACTTTTTCTATCAATTGGGATGATTTTTCCGCTTGAAACAGATGAAGATTTCTCAGCATTTGGATCTGGTATTCCTTTTCATCCGTGGTTGCCCGTATTACTTCCTGTGGTGTAATGGTGGGTGAACCTTTGGAACTAAGAAAAGTATTGACACCGATGATCGGATATTCACCTGTGTGTTTTAGGGTTTCATAATACAGACTTTCCTCTTGAATCTTGCCGCGCTGATACATAGTTTCCATGGCGCCCAATACACCGCCTCGTTCCGTAATGCGATCAAATTCAATTAATACGGCTTCTTCTACCAGGTCTGTTATTTCTTCAATGATGAATGACCCCTGCATTGGATTCTCATTCCGGGCCAGGCCTAGTTCTTTGTTGATGATCAATTGGATAGCCATGGCCCTACGCACGGATTCTTCGGTAGGGGTTGTGATCGCCTCGTCATAGGCATTGGTATGAAGCGAGTTACAGTTGTCGTAAATCGCGTAGAGTGCTTGCAGCGTAGTGCGTATATCGTTAAAGTCAATTTCCTGCGCATGCAAACTTCTGCCAGAAGTTTGAATGTGGTACTTGAGCATTTGACTGCGTGCATTTGCACCGTATTTGTTTTTCAGGGCCTTAGCCCACAACCTGCGGGCTACTCTTCCAATCACTGCATACTCCGGATCTACACCATTGGAAAAGAAAAAGGACAGGTTTGGGGCAAAGGCATTAATATCCATGCCTCGGCTAAGGTAATACTCCACATAGGTAAAACCATTGGCCAGTGTAAATGCTAGCTGAGTGATTGGATTAGCTCCGGCTTCTGCAATATGATAACCTGAAATGGATACCGAATAAAAATTCCGTACATTTTTTTTTATAAAATATTCCTGAACATCTCCCATCAGGCGCAAAGCAAATTCAGTGGAGAATATACATGTGTTCTGAGCCTGGTCTTCTTTTAAAATATCGGCTTGTACGGTGCCCCTCACCTGGGTGAGCGTATTGGCTTTTATTTTTCCATATACCTCGCTGGGAAGCATTTGGTCGCCGGTAACCCCTAGAAGCATAAGTCCTAATCCATCGTTTCCTTTTGGCAACGGCCCCTGATAGGAGGGACGCTCTGAATTTTTGTAAATGGATTTGATTTTATTTTCAACCTCTTCCTCCAGACCATTCTGTTTAATATAAATCTCACACTGCTGATCAATGGCGGCATTCATAAAATAGCCCAACAGCATAGGAGCGGGTCCATTGATTGTCATAGACACGGAGGTGCGGGGATCAGTGAGATTAAATCCGCTGTATAATTTTTTTGCATCATCCAGACAGCAGATCGCTACACCTGAATTTCCAATCTTTCCATAAATATCCGGTCTGTAGTCAGGATCGTGTCCATACAATGTCACTGAATCAAAAGCGGTAGACAATCGTTTGGCGGGTGTAGATATACTGACATAATGAAATCTGCGGTTTGTACGCTCAGGCCCACCTTCACCTGCAAACATTCGGGTAGGGTCTTCTCCTTCTCTTTTAAAGGGATAGATACCGGAAGTGTAGGGAAATGCCCCCGGCACATTCTCTGTAAGCACCCATTTCAACAGATCACCCCATGCTTCATAACGCGGCAACGCAACTTTCGGGATCTGCGAATGCGAAAGAGACTCGGTATGAGTCTTAATAGCAATTTCCTTATCTCTAACCTTAAACCTATAAAACTCTTCTGTGTATTGCTTCCGTTTTTCAGGCCATTGTTCTATCAACAATTTATTGTGTGGATCGAAGCTCAAACTAAGCTGTTCATACTGTTGCTGAAGTCCTTTTATGATTCTGTCCTTGTCTTCCAGTGCGGCGTCTCTCAGCGTTTCAATGGATTTTTGGAGTGCGTAAAGCTTTTGAGCTACAGCAGCCTGATCTTTAGCCCATTGATCGTAGTTTCTATTGTTCTCCGAGATCTCACTAAGATAACGGGTACGATTGGGTGGGATTACAAATACTTTCTCCGACATCTCCCGGGTGATCTCGAAAGTAGATTTTAAATTAACTTTTGTCTTTTCGACAATGGTATCAATCAGGTATTTATAAAGTTGGTTAGTTCCTGGATCATTGAATTGAGAGGCGATGGTTCCATACACTGGCATATCTTCAGGCTTCTTAGCCCACAGGTTGTGATTGCGCTGGTATTGTTTTTTTACATCGCGGAGTGCATCCAATGCCCCTCGCTTGTCAAATTTGTTTAGGGCAATCACATCTGCGAAATCCAGCATGTCGATTTTCTCAAGCTGGGTGGCAGCGCCATACTCTGGTGTCATTACATACAACGACACATCGCTATGATCCAGAATCTCTGTGTCACTTTGCCCTATTCCCGAAGTTTCTAGAATGATCAAATCATATTCAGCGGCTTTAAGAATAGCAACGGCTTCTTTTACATACACTGATAAGGCCAGGTTTGATTGACGGGTTGCCAGTGATCGCATAAATACCCGTGGATGGTTTATCGCATTCATCCGGATGCGATCACCCAATAGGGCACCACCTGTCTTTTTCTTGGATGGATCTACTGAAATGATCCCTATGTTTTTGTCTTTGAAGTCAATCAAGAATCTTCTGATTATCTCATCCACCATTGAAGACTTGCCTGACCCTCCGGTTCCGGTAATTCCTAATACTGGTGTATTTGATTTAGCTGCCCGCGTATGAATAGATTCAAAAATAGGTTTATGGACATCAAAATAATTTTCTGCGGCCGTTATGAGACGGGCAATAGCTAACGGATTTTTTTCATTTAACCGACTGGGCTCATCTTCCAATTTTTCGCCCAGGGCATAATCACTTTGTTGCACTAGGTCGTTGATCATTCCCTGAAGCCCCATTGTCCTTCCATCATCGGGAGAATAAATTCGGGTAATGCCATGATCCATTAACTCCCTGATCTCCTCGGGAAGAATGACACCCCCACCACCGGCAAATATTTTGATATGACTCGCTCCTTTTTCCTTAAGCAGGTCATACATGTATTTAAAGTACTCATTGTGCCCACCTTGATAGCTGGTCATGGCTATCGCCTGAGCATCTTCCTGAATAGCTGTGTTCACAACTTCTTCCACACTACGGTCATGACCAAGGTGAATAACCTCGCATCCTGTTGCCTGTATAATCCTGCGCATTATGTTAATGGCGGCATCATGTCCATCAAAAAGACTTGCTGCGGTGACAATCCTAACTTTGTTTTTGGGTTTATAGGGTTCTTGAGATTTATGACCTGCTAAACTGGAGGATTGTTTTGTTGGATTTATTTTGGATGCAATTTCCGTCTTCATTCACTCGCGTTTTTGGAATCTCAAAAATACGGAGAAGCAGGCTATATCCCTAACAGGCGATAGGTTGGGTGATAGGCTAATTTAAACCTAGCTGAACTTATAAGTAACAGGTAATCTTCATGTTGAATGGCATCGCAATGAATAATTAGGAGCCGGACAACTTCATTCCTTTCAACTTTTTTAGCACGGGTTTCCATGCTACACACTTTACCCGAGAAGGTGTGATACCTGAAGTATGCTGATTGAATATGAGATACTTGCCATAGTGTGATAATATCGCGCCAACCTTAGATATTGACTTAGAAAAAAGTTTTATTTTTCTCGTTCATACACCATGTTACCCCCCACGATGGTGTAGTCAATTGTTGTTTGTAGCCAGGTTGAGGGTGCAGTCTCAAAGATATTTTCGGATAATACAGCAAAGTCAGCCAGTTTTCCCTTTTCAATACTCCCTTTAAGTCTCTCTTCAAAGGCACCATATGAAGATCCTTGTGTGTAGGCGCTCAAAGACTCTTCTAACGTCAACTTCTGCTCAGGAAACCATCCGTCTTCCGGTTCGCCATGAACAGTCTGGCGTGTGACTGCAGCATACAATCCATATAGCGGATTGATGGGGTAATAGGATGCATTGGTGCCGGGCCAGTCAGAACCGAATGAAAGTATTGCGCCATTTTCTTTTAGTGTCTTGAATGCATAAGCACCTTTGCAACGCTCATGACCTATGCGCTCTTCCATCCAGCGCATATCATCGGTTACATGAAAGGGTTGAACCTCTGCAATAATTTTATGGCTTTGAAGTCGTGGAAAATCCTGTTCACTGATTACCTGGGCGTGAACCAGTCTGAAGCGCCTTGGTTTTTCTCCATTGACAAGGTTCAGGGTGTCCAGGATATCAATGAGTATGGCATTGGCCTCATCGCCAATCGAATGAATCCTTAGTTGAATATCAGCTTCATCCGCTTTCAAGATCATGGATTTGAAGGATGGCATTTCCCTGGAAAATTCCCGCCAGCCACCACGCCAGAAGCGATTCTCCACATCATTGTCGCTGTAGGGTTCATAGAATCTGGCACTTCTCGCACCCATGATTCCATCAATGTGCGTTTTTATTGTGCCAAAACTGATCCATTCATCTCCGGCAGTGTTAGGATGGTTGGGGTCAGACCAATCAATCACCCAGCCTTTTTCAACCATCTCAGTATATTCAATTAATCGGGATGGACTGAAATTGATCCGGCATGTCAATTCACCATTCTCTCTTAATTTCTTATAAACATCCAACTGGTTAGGTGGAGACATGTCCTGGACTGTAGTCACTCCCCATTTCCTGCACTCCTCCAGCGCGCGTATGGCTTCAGCCATCAACTGATCAAACGATTTTTCTGGTATGCGGTTAAGGGCATCATCCAACAGCGTACCTTCTAAAATTCCGGTTTCAGAATCAATTCCCAGATAATCCAGCGCCAGCGCATTGGCAAGACCTACCTTACGATCGTAGCGCGTTACCAATACGGGATGTGCTTTAGTAATGGAATCAATCATACTGCGATGTGGCGTAAATTGCGATTTATTTTTTCCACCGGCCGATCCCATTGTCCACGCTTCGTAGGCGCCCCAATCGCCCCGGGTAATCCAACTCCCAGTTGGAAGACGCAGGGTGGTTTGTTTTACGTTCTCAATAAATCGCTCGGTATTATTTACATCCAGCAGGTTTATATTCAACAACAAGTGGCCTGCTGAAGCAAAGTGCACATGCGAGTCGTTGAAACCGGGGAGCATCAATCTTCCATCGAGATCAATGGTATGTGCCGCTTCTCCCTGGTAGAGTTTGTCTTTCGTTCCTACATCATAAATTTTTCCTTCTTTCACCGCTACCCACTCCGCCCAGGGTTGTGTAGCATTACCTGTCCACACTTTGCCATTGGCGAGCAGGAGATCGACTTTCTCAGGTCGTGAGCAGGCAAAGAAAACAATCAGCATGATCGGGAGTGATAGGCGATAGGCACATTTCATTCAGAAAGAATTATGTTATTGTCTTTTACAAACTGATTCCATTCCTGTTGTAGTTCCTGAAATTTTTCAGGATACGTAGAAGCGAGATCAGTCGTTTCGCCAATATCCTCGGCTAGGTTAAACAGGAGAAACTTATTTTTTTCGGAAGGCCTTTCCACTTGTACTAATTTCCAATTTCCTTTACGGTAAAATATTCTTCCGCGGTGTTCAAGTCCAATACCATAGTTTTCATCATGAATGGCTTCATTTTTACCTTGCAGGTAAGAAAGTATGGAATTTCCCAGAAGAGGATGAATTGTATCATCCTCCGTTTTACCCGGATATTGGATGCCCGCCAATTCGTAAAAAGTGGGAGCCAGGTCCATCACCGTTAAATAGGTGTCCCGGATTTCCCCAACATTGGGTATGCCCTTACCGCTAATAATCAGTGGAGCGAGCATTCCACCCTCTGTGGTGTATTCCTTAAATCGGTTGAAGGGAGCCGCTCCGGCATGTGCCCATTGTGGGCCATAGGAGACAAATGAACTTGCCCGCCCCATACTATCAAGTGTATTGGTGTAGTGCCTGCGAATAAAGTCTTTAGACCAATCCTCATTGTAAAAATCATTGTTCGCCGCACCATTGTCCGACATGAAAATGATTATTGTATTGTCGTACAATTCCTCCGCCTTAAGAAACTGGATCAATTGTCCTACATGGTAGTCCAGGTTGTCCACCATGGCAGCATAGAGCTCCATTTTACGCGACTCAATTCTTTGCTCTTCGACAGACAGGCTATCCCACGGAGTGATGAAATCCAGGCGCGGAGGTAGCGTGGCACTATGGGGGATCATACCGGCTTCTTTCAGACTAGTGAACCGCAGCACACGCAACGAGTCATAGCCCATATCATAATGGCCGGCATAGCGGTCAAGATAATCTTCAGGTACTTGTAGTGGCCAGTGCGGAGAAGTATAGGCGGCAAAAGCAAAGAATGGTTTATTGTCGTTTGCGGCCAACCCTTCTTTAATATAGGCAACGAGTTTTTTGGTATAAAATTCGGTGCTGTACTGCCCTTCCGGATAATCCACCTGCTTGCCATCTTCACGATATGTTGAAAGTGTATCCTTCAGCTCAATGCCGATATTGTTGAAATGGTTGCCACCACCCTGCAACATATTGAATGATCGTTCGAAACCTTTGGCAAAAGGACTATCTTCCTCCCTTGTGCCAAGATGCCATTTGCCGGTAGTATAGGTGTGGTAACCTGCTTCCTTCATCAACTTAGGTACAGGAATAATTCTGTCGGAGAGGTGGCCCTCGTATCCAGGTTGTCCGAACATAGGTGAGTTTTCTCTGACACCCCCCTGGTTGCCCATGCCCGCCACATGATTGTTATTGCCTGATAATAACATCGCCCGTGTAGGTGCACACATGGGTGCGGTGTGAAATCGGCTAAAGCGAAGGCCATGCGCTGCAAGTCGGTCGATATTAGGTGTGCGGATGTCTCCGCCATAGCAGCCCAGGTCGCCATAGGCAAGGTCATCAGCAACAATCAGCAGGATATTTGGTCTGGTATCCGATGCCTTCTTCTTTTCACAAGAAGAAAATAGGATTGAAAAAACAACTACAACGAATGTAAAATCCGTTCGCATAGATTTTTCCTGTTATCAAAGCTTTAATTTAGTACTTTACCCTAACAAACACTACTGCTATGATGACCAGAAGAAATATCATTAAGTCGCTGGGCTTATCTGCGCTTGCGATCCCTGCTTTGCCTGTTTATGGGGCGAATTGCTTCGCGAAAGAGCGTGAATCCATGGCGGCCACAAATGATCCGGACTATTGGATGAAATTGAGAAATCAGTTTATGCTATCCGATGACAAGGTATTTTTTAATACGGGAACCGTTGGCGTTATGCCTAAAGTAGTCGTGGAGGCAGTAACTAAGCACCTCGACTATATGGCTGCCGATGTAGCCGATTGGCCATATAAAGATGACAGCAAGGAAAGATTTATAAGCGGCTATCAGGATCTGATGTTTATTCGCAGCAAAGTAGGCAAGTTGATCAATTGTGAATCTAAAGGAATTGCATTGACTGACAATGTGACCAACGCCATGAGTTATATCGCACATGGAATTGATTTGAATAAAGGTGATGAAATTATCACCAGCAATCAGGAACATCCGGGCGGCAGATGCAGTTGGGAGGTGCGGGAAAAACGCGATGGTGTTGTTTTAAAAATCATTGATATACCCAAACCCATCCAATCTGAAGGAGAAGTACTGGATATCATTACAAAAAGTTTTACACCTCGCACCAAAGTGCTGATGCTTTCTCACATGATATCGGGAAGTGGTGCAATTTTGCCAGCAAAAGAAATTTGTGCTGCGGCTAAAGCCAAAGGAATATTTACTGTGCTTGATGGAGCGCAAACCGTGGGTAATATAAAGGTAGATATTAAAGATATCGACTGCGATGCATATGTAGGGTGCTTTCATAAATGGATCGGGGCGCCTACCGGTACGGGCTTCATGTATGTGAAACCAGAACGAATGAAAGAAGTCTGGACTACGGTAGCCAGTGCCCAATGGGATAATCGCGAAGATGATGGTTACCGTTTCACCCAACGGGGAACAGGTAACTTTTCTATCCTGTTCGGATTAGAGGCTGCGTTGGACTTTTATTTTGAAGTGGGCCATGACCGCTGGACTGAACGGGTCAAGTTCCTGGGTGACCGCCTTCGCGATGGACTGGCAGAAAACAAAAAAATAAAGTATTTTCATCCCAAGGACCCGGCCATGTGTGCGGGAATCTCAGTATATAATATTGATGGATTTACCGGCTCCCAGCTACAGGATGCATTCTGGGAAAAAGGTAGGATGCGTCCCCGTTCTATGGGAGACGTATTTGGTGTGAGGCACAGTACACATATTTTTAACTCTACGGAGGAAATTGACCGGGCAATTCAAATTGTAAATAAATTATAAAACGCATAAGGCCATGTATATACGAATGACCAGATCCTCATTTCTCTTTTTAGTATGTTTTCTTTCCGGCCATGCTTTGTTCGGCCAGAAGCTTAACAAGGATGAAAAAAGGATAGTTGCGGCGGCAGATGAGCTAATGCCCGAGGCTATCAGCTTTCTGGAGAAGATTGTCAACATCAATAGTGGAACCAATAATATAGAGGGTGTTAAAAAGGTAGGGAAAGCATTTCAGACAGAATTAGATGCCATAGGTTTTTCCTCTCAATGGATTGACATGCCGTCAGAAATGAAACGAGCAGGACATCTTTTATCGGAGCATAAAGGATTAAAAGGGAAAAAGCTTTTGTTGCTGGGTCATATTGATACCGTTTTCGAACCAGAAGGCGAGGCGGTTGGTTTTGTTCGTAAGGACACTATCGCTTATGGACCAGGTACCAGCGACATGAAAGGCGGTGATATGGTATTGTTATATGCTTTGAAGGCATTGTTTGACGCAAAGTTGCTGAATGAAACCCAGATCACGGTGTTGTTAACAGGTGATGAAGAGGCTGTAGGAAAACCTCTGGAAATTAGCAGGGGTGATATGGTACGCGCTGCCGATCGTAGCGACATAGCTTTGTCGTTTGAAGGGTCCACCGGATTAGATTATGCCACTGTGGCACGCCGGGGTTCAAGCAGTTGGCGCTTAAAAGTCACCGGTAAGCAAGCGCACTCCTCCCGCATTTTTAATGATGAGATAGGTACAGGTGCCATTTATGAGAGTTCAAGAATTCTTCATCGGTTTTACAATGAGTTGAAGGACCCCAGCCTTACCTACAGTGCAGGTATGATTGCGGGAGGTACAACCGTTACCGTGAAGGAGAACGGATATGAGGCATCAACATCGGGCAAACAAAATATTGTACCTAATACGGTTTATGCACATGGGGATCTGCGTTTCCTCAGTGAGGAGCAGAAAGAAAGGACAAGAGCCAAAATGCGGGAAATTGTGAAGGACAACCTTCCCGGCACTAGTGCAGAGATTGAGTTTATTGATAGCTATCCTGCCATGTCACCTAAAGAGGGTAATATGAAACTGTTGAGCGTATACGATCAGGTAAGTCGTGATTTGGGATTAGGTGAGGTAAAACCCTTTGATCCAGGCAAACGCGGTGGTGGTGACATTGCCTTTATTGCCGATCGTATCGATGCCCTGGATGGATTAGGAGCTATGGGAGGTGGAGCGCATGCACCTGAAGAATTTGTAAACCTCAATTCGTTGGATAAGCAGATTAAACGAGCTGCATTACTGATCTACAGACTGACCCATGAAGATTTAAAAAAGGGGAATCGTTGATTTTGGCTGTTGATCAGGTAGTCTATGAGTAACTAAAAAGGTTTAATAAATCTTTTCAAAAGACCAACCGCTACCGGCTATTTAAAATGATAAAGCAAAATGATGGTTGCACTGAATGCAGGCTTTGGATTATCCCTGATCTCCATCACTGAGTTTAGTTCGGCTTTGGCAATACCCCTGAGGTTTGCAATGGCGTTGAGCTTCACCCTGAGACGTACGGAAGAATCCACCACCACAGGCTGATTGAATTTAAGACTTTCAATTCCATAGTTGACCAGCATGGCGATGTTGTTCACTTCCACGATTTGTCCCCACAGGTAGGGTACTAGTGAGAGGGTAAGGTATCCATGCGCAATGGTTTTTTTAAAAGGACTTTCGGTTGCTGCCCGGACTTCATTTACATGAATCCACTGATGGTCGAAGGTGGCATCGGCAAACTGATTAATTTGCTTTTGTGAGATGGTCAGGTATTCAGAAACGCCAATTTCCTTTCCTGTAAAGGCCGCGAAGTCTTCATAGCTGTTGATAATCACTTTACCCATAGTTCTGCTGCTATTTTGCTGTTTAAGGTAAGGTAATTTTCCATTCGGTGAAACCTGATGTCAGGTACACTCGAGAATTATTATCTTTGTCGATAAATAGAAAAAGTCTTTAGTTAACCATGCGTCTTGCCCAATTAGCCAGAAAAATAGCAGTAAAGCCTGCAGAGATAGTAGAATTCCTTGCCGTTAATCATGTTGAAATAGAAGTTTCTTCCAATGCCAAAGTAAGTGATGAGTATGTGGGGATGGTATTGAAGCACTTTGCCCCGGAATTGCTTAAACGTGAAGAAGCGCAGTCAACCGAGCGTATAGATGATGATGCGGAAGTAACTGAATTGCCCGCGGCACCTATCGATTCTGAGGTTATCTCCGATGAAGTTGAATTAACTGAATCCTCTTACGAGCCAGCGCCCTCCTCATCCAATGAAATAATAAAACCACCTAAGGTTGAACTCCCGGGCTTAAAAGTAGTAGGTAAAATTGATTTACCTGAACTCAGGAAGAAGAAAGATGAAACACCTGAGCGAGAAGCGGATGGGGATGCAGCCGACCCCGGGCCGGCAAAATCGCAGGTAAGAGAACGACGAGAAGACAGAAGAAAAGGGTTTTTCAATAATGAGAATCGCAGACCGCGCAAAAATCCATTGGCACTACAACGCGAACGCGAAGAGCGGGAAGCCCTGCGCAGAAAATTGGAAGCAAAAAAGAAGGAAAAGGAATTACGTACACAACGTTACCTGAAAAAGGTTTCCGACAAGGCGGCTCAACCCAAGCCTTCACGCAAAAGTAAAAAGCAAGAAGAAGAGTACGAAGTATATAATGAAGCGAAGCAACCACCCAAATCACTGCTTGGAAAGTTAGTCCGGTGGTTTGTATCGGAATAATTAATTGTTCATTTCTGAACATTTACTTGTACACTTTTGCCAGTATTGGGCAAGTATCTTTGCCTGAAGTTCATTTAAGGTCATTTTGAATTTGGCAGGAACCTTGTAGAATAGGGAGCGGACTAAACCGAAAACCTTCCATGCGTACCTTGATTTCCTTTCTGCTGTGGTGCATATTGCTTGTCCTTAGCTGGCCACTGGCGTTGCTGGCTATATTTATTTTTCCACTCATTTGGCTGTTGCTGCTGCCATTTCGTTTACTAGGATTTACGATCAGTGCAGTGTTTGAAGCCATCTTCGCCATCCTTCTGTTTCCGTTTCGCTTACTAAAGAGAATTTAGTTCTTCAGTGTTCGTGGTTCCCCATAAACAGGAGATCTAAAATTCGTAGCGTAAACATAGATTCAGGTTACGTGTTATAATTGCTTAACTTAGATTTATGACTATTACAAAGCTCCTTTTAAGCTACCTGGCCACCACGGTAGTATTCTTTGCCTTGGATATGTTGTGGCTTGGGGTATTGGCAAAAGACCTCTATAGAAAATACCTGGGTTCTTTCCTGTCTGACCAGGTCAACTGGACGGCAGCAATAATTTTCTATCTTCTTTTCATCGTAGGCATATTTATTTTTGCCATCCTGCCTGCCGTTGAGAAGGGTTCACTTCTTCGTGCCATTACACTGGGTGCGCTGTTTGGATTTTTTACCTATGCTACGTATGATCTTACTAACCTGGCCACCTTGAAAGGTTGGCCGATTACCATCGTACTCATCGACATCGTGTGGGGTGCCGTTCTCACGGCTTCTGTAAGTGCGGCAGGTTATGGGTTTGTAAAATGGATTAACGGATGAGCCGCCTCTTTGTAGAATTGTTGCTTTTACTGTGGGCTTATGCTACCCTCTGGTATATCGTGGCTCTTATTAAAAAACGAAATGATATTGCAGACATTGCCTGGGGCCTCGGCTACATCCTTGTTTGCATTTATCTTTTCTTTACCCAGCCACACCAAATGCTATCCATGATTTTATATGGGTTGGTGATCACCTGGGGTTTGCGATTAAGCTTTCATATTTACCTTCGCAACAAAGGTAAAACTGAGGATTTTCGCTACCGGGTGTGGAGAGAAGAATGGGGTACTTCTTTTGCCTGGCGATCCTATCTCCAGGTGTTCTTGTTGCAGGCATTTTTCCTTTTCGTTATCATTTCACCGGTAGTGTGGGCCGCTGCGTCAAAACCGCAACCATTCACCTGGTTGACGATGGTTGGGTTAAGTGCCTGGATTTTCGGTTGGATATATCAAGTAGTTGCGGATGAACAATTGAAGCGCTTTGTGCGTCAGCGGAAGGGCAAGGATGAGATTATGAAAACAGGGTTATGGAAATTTTCACGTCACCCAAATTACTTCGGGGAAATAGTAATGTGGTGGGGAATTTTTCTGATGGTTTTACCCATAGAAGGAAGTTGGTGGATTTTTGTTAGTCCGATAACCATCACAACCCTAATCGCTTTTGTTTCTGGTGTACCGATGTTGGAAAAAAAATACGAGCACAACAAAGACTTTCAGGATTATAAAAAAGATACGCCGGCTCTGATTCCTCGGTTGTAGGGATTACATTCGCTAGTGCTTGCTCTACCCGGCGCCTGACGAATAGCGATTGCTTTATTGCAAGTTCAAATGTGTAGTTCCGCTTTGCTAAACTCCAACAAGTTCATGAAAAGGCAGGTGTCCAGATTTTAGCTAAATAACAAAATAAGGACCCCTGCTCACCTCTTTCTGTGGTAGAGAATTGGATTTTTCTGGTGATGATGTGGTATTCCTGAGGAAATACGGATGCTATATTAATAAATAAAATCGGTTTTAAAAAATAGAGTCGCGGAATCCTTAGTTAGTCGTCCCTTAAAAACTTATTTTCTAATAGCATTAAAACGATGGATTCTTTCTAATGAATTAGTAGCCTATGTATGCCTGCGCAAAGCTTCGGCACACAGGTGCGCTATGCAATTGGACCTCCGCATTACAATTGCAGTCGCACAACAAATCATCAGGGGCGGGCGCAGC
>CAYTBO010000032.1:0-31513 GCA_964436055.1 uncultured Ohtaekwangia sp. | reverse complement strand
ACTCAAATTGAAGTAGTCACCGAAGGCATCCTTACCCGAATGCTTCATTCGGATAATTCGTTAGAAGCCGTGAGCATGGTGATCTTCGATGAATTTCATGAACGAAGTATTTATGCAGATGTGGCGCTGGCACTTTGTCGCGAAGCACAACAGGTGCTAAGGCCCGACCTTCGTATATTGATTATGTCCGCCACGTTGGATATGCCCCAACTTACTACTTTGCTGAAATCCCGCGCTGTAGTAAGTCAGGGAAAGCAATTTCCTGTTGAAGTACAATACGGAACAGGTGTAGACATGTTCCTCATTCCTGAACTTACAGCACGCACCGTTGTAAAAGCAGCTAAAGAAAATGAAGGCGATGTACTCGTATTTCTTCCGGGCGAGGGAGAAATAAGAAAGTGCGAAGAAATGCTGAGAAAAGATTTGCTTGGCTTTGCCATCCACCCCTTGTATGGACAATTGCCGCCTCAGCGACAATACGCTGCCATAATGCCTTCAAAAGACGGCAAACGAAAAGTTGTGTTAGCTACATCTATTGCTGAAACCAGCTTAACCATTGAAGGAATAAAAATTGTTGTCGATTGTGGATATGGGAGAATTTCACGCTTCGATCCCAATTCAGCGTTATCGAGATTGGAAACAGTGATGATCTCAAAAGATTCCGCTGACCAACGAGCCGGACGAGCCGGACGACTTAGTCCGGGGGTATGTTATCGCTTGTGGACCAAAGTAACCCATGCTCAACTGGCCGATCACCGAACACCCGAAATTATGGAAACAGATCTGGCTTCATTGGTGCTGGATCTGGCTCAGTGGGGAATTACTGATGCCAATCAACTCACTTGGCTTACTCCTCCACCTAAAGGTGCTGTGGCTCAAGCCACCGAACTTCTTCATGAACTTGATGCCCTGGAGCGTGGAAAAATTACGGCACACGGCAAAAAAATTCATTCCCTTCCTTGCCACCCCAGGATTGCCCAAATGTTGATACTGGCAGAAGAACATAGATCGCTGGCGTTGGCAACGGATATTGCAGCCATCCTCGAAGAGCGAGATCCCCTTCCTAAAGAATCCGGTATTGATATCAACCTGAGGATTGAGGCTTTGCGCAGGTATAGAAATGACAATGGCGCAGGTCAGCGGATGGGTAGAATTGAAAAGGTTGCCGAATCCTATCGAAAGCTTTTTAATATCAACCCGGAAAACAAAAGTTTCGACCCTTATGAAAGTGGTGTTCTCCTGGCCTATGCCTATCCCGAACGAATAGCCTGTGCCCGACCAGGCAACAATGCCCAATTCCAATTGGCAAATGGAAAATTGGCGATGGCGGGACATCGCGATGATCTTGCGCATGAGCCCTGGCTTTCCGTAGCCCATATCGATGCAAGGGATGGCATGGGAAAAATTTTTATGGCCGCACCGCTCAATCCTAAAGACCTGGCACCAATGGTTAAGGAGAAAGAAGTTATTCTCTGGGATACGCGCAAAGGCGGATTGATTGCAACAAAAGATCTCCGCATCGGCAGCATTGTATTGCAGTCCAAACCCATCAGCTCGCCGGATGAGAAACACTTGATCAAAGCAATCTCAAATGCCATCAGGCAAGAAGGCGAGCGACTTCTTAATTTCGATGATCTGGCAACTCAATGGCAAAACCGTGTCCTGAGCTTGCGTAAGTGGCGTCCGGATGAAGCATGGCCCGATGTGAGCACACAGGTTTTATTGTTATCCAACGAGGAATGGCTTATCCCTTACCTGCAATCCGTAAAGAAACCGGAAGACTTGAAAAAATTAAATCTGTTCACTATTCTCAACAGCAGTCTTGATTGGGAGAAACAAAAGGCACTGGAGCAATTGACGCCATCAGGAATTTTCGTCCCTTCGGGCTCATATATTAAATTGCATTATCCAGTTAATGGAGAACCTCCCGTACTAGCGGTACGCTTACAGGAAGTATTTGGTATGGCCGATACGCCCAAAATAAATGAAGGAAAGACAAGCGTAGTACTTCACCTGCTTTCACCAGGTTATAAACCCGTGCAAGTCACTTCCGATCTGAAAAGCTTTTGGAACAACACGTATTTTGAAGTAAGGAAAGATTTGAAACGAAGATATCCAAAGCACAGTTGGCCGGACGATCCCTGGACAGCGGAAGCAGTGCGGAGTGTAAAGCGGAAGAAAGTATAATATGATTTTATCAGACCTTAACTAACCACTGCTTATCTTTTCTCAACCTCGGCAAGAAATTCCCGCAGGCTTTTCATGTAGTCAGTTGGATTGTCCTTCGTTTTGGCATGTCCGGCATAGGGTACGATGGCTACTTTGGAACCCGGAAGAAGGGTTTGAAAGTAGTACAAAGTTTCCGGCAACACTTCATCATACTCACCACCTATAAAAAGTGCGGGCTTCGTGATTTTTCCCAAATCACCAACCCGGTCGAAATCGCGTAAGGTACCTGTAGCGTTAAACTCTGTAGGCCCCCACATGTAATTATAGATTGCTCTATTGGATCCGGGCACGCCTTCACATTCAGCCACCAGCTCTGAAGCGCTGCAGGTTCTGCAATTAAAATTTAAGTTGAATGTATCGGTTGCCGCAAGGTAAGCGGTCGAGGTATAATCTCCGAGTGGCTCGTATTTGTTGATTGTATCCTGCACAGCTTGTGACAATTTGGAAATAAGTACTTTGGAATCCTTCATCCACTGAGGTGTACCAATAAGAGGTCCCGCAAAAATAACGGAAGCAACCGGATCTGTATTTTGTGTCAACATATATTCAACTGCGATTGATCCTCCCCAGGAGCTACCCAACAAATGAAAATCTTTCAGCTTCAAGTGCTTGCGCAACAACTCAACCTGTTCCACAAAATATTCCATCTTCCACAAACTTGTATCATTGGGATGGTCCGACTTACCGGATTCCAATTGATCAAAAAAAATGATTTTTCGCTCATCGGCTAAAGCCTGATAGGCTGCGATTGATCCGCAACTTCTTCCGCCGGGTCCGCCGTGCATCACCAGCAAAGGCTTCCCTTCCCCTTTCCCAATTACCCGGTACCAAACCTTTCCTCCCGTCACCTCCACATATCCCTCGTGTGGTTTTAAAGTTTCTGTACAACTAATTAGCAGCAGAGAAGTGAAAAAAATTGAAATAATAATTTTCATAGTTACACTTAACTTATTGAATAAAAATTAAAGTGAAGTTAAGAAATTAGATAATCTTAAATCCTAATCCTAAATCATTTAATCTCCTCCACACCATTGGCATGTTTTGCAAAGCGGCCTCTCTCCCGGGGGTGTACATGATCATAACTTGGCCAGGGCCATCCACCAAATTGCGTTTGTTGATATTCCTGATATGCCTGTTGTATCTCCGCTTGTGAGTTCATCACAAAAGGACCGTATTGAACCACCGGTTCTCCAATAGGCTTTCCTTGCAAAAGCAGCACAGCAGCCGGCTCATCACCATTGTGCATGGTTATAGCCGTTTCGGGTTTCAACTTTACTGAATTGTATTTTGTGATTTTAGTTTCTTCGATATCCAATGATTTACCTTCATAAAAGTAAATGGTTCTATTTAATCGCGAAGAGGCTGCAGGCAAAGTCAAAGACGCCCCAGACTCCATCTTGATCAATAAGATAGCAACATCATGTGCAGAATCTGCCGCCCAGGAATCAGGAGGTGGTAAGGGAGCGTTCTTTTCCTGAAAGTTTCCGGCAATTACTCTTATAGCTGACGCTTTTCCATTGTTGTCCTTCAGATTAATCGTGGGAATGGTTTCTGACCACAGCATGGCAAAATGTGGGTTTGCCATTTTCTTTGCCCTGGGCAGGTTCAGCCAGATTTGGAAAAGCTCAAGATGATTTTCTTTATCCTTGTTTAACAACGGAAACATTTCTGAATGCTGAACTCCCTTCCCGGCCGTCATCCATTGTACATCCCCATTGCCAAAACGACCAGCAGCGCCCAGGGAATCCGAGTGATCTACCAGCCCCTTGGTAACAATGGTTACGGTTTCAAATCCCCGGTGCGGGTGAGCCGGAAAACCGGGCACCGTTTCTCCGTGGTACATGCGCCACCCATCTTTCACGGTAAAATCATTACCGATATTTCTTCCCGTTAGCGGGGCATCGGGCCCAAAATGGTCGTTGCCATTGGGGTAAAAATCAGCGTGGTGAACACAAAACAAAAACGGATCAGCGGTCTGCCAGGGAAACCCAAGTGGCTGCACGGATAAAATTGAATTGCTCATAGTCTTGACAAAATATAAAACTACTTAACAGGAACCCAACGAAATATGTTCCACCATGAATTTGTTTTACCTGAAGTTCCATCAAGAATATTTCCTGACAAAGATCAGCTTCCATTAGATCGCCGGTCATCGCTTTCGGCCTCGTGGTGATGCTATCTTCGATTAGATAAACAAACTTAAAAAAGGAGGATATATGACACTCATGAAAAGGCCCAATTTCTCATTTTTGATGAATGAAAAATGGATGAATGATTTCTTCGACAACGGTCGTTTCTTCGATTCTGATTTGACCAGGATGATGGCCGTTCCTGGGCTTCCAGCCGTAAACATTGTCGAAAACGAAAAGGAATTCGTTATCGAAATGGCTGTACCGGGTATGCGCAAAGAAGATTTCAATATCGGTGTAGAAAACAAAGTGCTGACAATCTCCGTGCAAAGGGAAATGGAAAAGTATGAAGAGAAGAAAAACTTCACTCGCAAAGAATACAGCTATGAGGAATTTTCCCGTTCTTTTACTTTACCCGAAAATGCCAGCGAGGAGAAAATAAAAGCGCACTATGAGGATGGTATTTTGAAACTCCATTTGGCTAAAAAAGAGTTGACTGCGATGCCTGCTAAAAAAGCCATTCACGTCGCGTAATGAGGAAGTAATTGTGATCCGAAACCTGCGCTGATCTTTCACGGTTCTAAGAGAATCTACTAATAGTAAGCTGGCGCTATCGTATGAAGATCAACTTCCTGGGCTGATTTGTCCACTACAAGTCAGCCCTTTTTCATAATCAGGTAAACACCTATTGTGATCATCCCACCAGCAATCAGGATATCAATATATTCCCAAAGGGTCCAATGGTCGGCTTTCACTATCCTATACACCGCAAATGCAGCGCCTAACCCAATGTAGAGATAACCACGCCACGATCTGAAGTCTCCCATCGGTTACTGGTTTTGAGCAGCCAGTTTCTTTTCAACATTCTCCAGCCTGTCGCTGATTTCCTGAAGTTTATTCAAAATCAGGATATGCGTTTTTTTCGCATCAATCCCTACCGGACTTGCATCACTTTGAATGAGATCGGCAATTTCTTCATAGATTTTTGGATCCACTCCGAATTTCAGATTTTTCATATATTAGTACTTTTTAACCAAAGCAAAGAAATTAGAATTTCAGTTTTACGATATTATAAAATATTTTTTATCCATCCTCCATCCACCGCCAATGAAACACCTGTGATGTAACTTGCTCGCTCACTGGCCAAAAAGGTGACGGCTGCGGCAAACTCATCCGGCCTGCCAAATCGCCCTAAGGGAATCTCCTTTGTTACGTTGGCGAAAGCAGGATTGCCTGATATCAGTTTGTCCAGTCGGGCAGTTTGTGTATAACCTGGCATTACGTTATTCACCGTGATATTATATTCCCCCAACTCATTGCACAATGTCTTCATCAACCCCACAACAGAAGCACGCACTGAGTTGGATAAAACCAAATTCTGTACGGGTTGTTTTACGGCTTGTGAAGTAATTGAAATGATCCTCCCCCACTTTTGCTTTTTCATTTCAGGCAGAAATCCTTTTACCAATCCCACAGCGCTACCCAACAATTGCTGAAAGGCATTTTCCCAATCCTCTTGACCGAACTCTTCAAATTTTCCTGCCGGTGGCCCGCCTGTGTTGGTGACCAGTATATCTACTTTCCCAAATTCACTTATCGCGGCTGCAATCATGCTGTCTCTATCCTTTGCGATAGAAAGATCACCTACCAGCGCCAAAACTCTATTTCCACTTACTCCAATTTCATTTTCGGCATCATTCACCCGGGCTTTGTCCCTTCCGCAGATCACTACACTTGCTCCCTCCCGCGACAGTTCCATAGCCACACTCTTACCCAAGCCCTTACTGCTGGCTGCTACAAAAGCTACTTTATCTTTTAATCCTAAATCCATTTAAATATTATTTTCTAAGGTAATGATCCGATCCGTCCAGCCAATCTTCACGCGGGGGCGACCATGAATCAACTTCTTCAACATCACCGATCATCAGTGCTTCATGTGGAAGGTTGGAGGGAATTACAATGATATCACCTGCATGGAGATCCAGCATTTGCTCCTTGTTGGCCCCGAACCAAAAACGCATAGAGCCCGATACCACCTGCGTAATCTGTTCGTGTACGTGATGATGCAGCGGTACAATAAAACCATCCTTAAAATTCATCCTTGCCACCATCATCTTTTCACCTGTCACTATTCTGCGCACCATCGACCGATTCACTTGTTCACGGGGAACTGTATCCCAATTTATTTTTTGTAGCATATTTATTTAACTGTTTAATAAAAAAATCGATAGGCAACTAAAGGTAATGGATTTGAGTCTAATGTACGTAATCGTACACTGGCTGTACCTATTTGAAGATAATTTGTCAGCAAAGTAGCCTTTTGGGGCTTGAAATGTAACCCTCAACCGTGGCACAAGTATTGAATACGTATTTTACTTATCCTAATTCTAAAAGTCATGAGATCAACCTTTACTTTTTTATTCACGCTTTTTACGTCCTTCGCATTTGCCCAAAATTCCATTAAAGCAAGTGAAATTATTCGCCAGCTTAATGATGGACAAGCCGTGATGTATAAAAATGTTGAAATCGAGGGGCAACTTGATTTCACAAACCTGAAGAACAGGAGGCTCGCAAATACGTCCTTTGGTTTTTTCAACATGGGCAACGATGCCTACGAAAGCACAGTAGAAGCTTCTTTGGTATTTGTAAATTGTACTTTCCAGGATGACGTAGTCGCCTACAACCATGTGGACCGCGATGGTGATACCTTCATTGCCCACTTCGAAATGGATGTTGTATTTCAAAACTGTACCTTCAGACGGAAAAGTGAATTCAAATATTCTGAATTTGAAGAGGAGGCCGACTTTGGAGGCAGCACTTTTCACAGGGAAGCCAACTTCAAATACGCAGAGTTCTCAGGCTCTCCTGTATTCGCCAATGTCAACTTCAGGGATGATGCTAACTTCAAATATGCCGAGTTTCCGCGGGGTGTCAATTTTGAATCTGCCGTCTTCGAACAACTGGCAAACTTCAAATACACTAAATTCCGCACCCCGTTGAACATCAAGAACACCTCCTTTCAGGGGGAGGAAGATTTTAAATACACCCGTGTGGATGGGCAAAGTTTTACAACCTACTTGTTAAACAACCGATAGGCCCTCAAACCAGAAAAAAAAACTTTACACTCATAATCCCATTAGACCACCTATCAAGTGAACATCAGTACAGCGAAGGGTATCACTTACTTTTGTGGGTTAAGTGACGTGAAAAGTGAAAGTATTACCCGGCATTGTATTAGTTCTTTTGTCCATTACGGGATATGGGCAGGCCATCAAAAAGACAGTAAACATCCGCCAGACAGACACCCCGATAAAAGTTGATGGAAAATTGAATGAGGCCGTTTGGCAAACAGCTGAACCTGCCAAAGACTTTATGCAAACCTTTCCATACGATTCCTCCCTTTCCGTTTCGCAATGCGAGATCTATTTTACCTACAACAAGACCAATATTTATGTGGGCATAAAGTGTAACGACCCGGACCCTGATAAAGAGTTTGTCATTACTTCCCTGCGCCGGGACTACCGGGGGCCGGGCATAGAGAGCATCAACATACTCTTCGATACTTTCCAAGACCAAACCAATGCATACTCTTTTGGTATCAACCCGCTGGGTGTGCAGCGCGAAGGGCTCGTAGTCAATGGAGGCAACCTCTCAGACGACCAATCGCTGGACTGGGATAACAAGTGGTTCAGTGAGGCCGTCATAGGCGATGGGTTTTGGACAGCCGAAATGGCCATACCTTTTAAGACCATCCGCTTTCCTGAAGGTTCATCGCGATGGAACTTCAATGCCTTCCGGGTTGACAGTAAAACCAATGAACGTGCAACCTGGAACAGGGTGCCCAGAAACTTCAGACCCTTTACTTTGTCCTTCACGGGAGAATTGATTTGGGACAAACCCCTTCCAAAGCCGGGTGCCAACATCTCCATCATCCCATACATTTCTGCGGGGTTGAATAAAGACTTTGAAGAAAAAACCTCCACCAACTTCGCACGAGAAATAGGCGGGGACGTGAAAATAGCCATTACCCCAGCGCTCAACCTCGATCTTACCATCAATCCGGACTTTTCGCAAGTAGAAGTTGACCAGCAGGTAACCAATGTGGATCGGTTTGAAATTTTCTTTCCGGAGAGACGTCAGTTTTTTCTGGAAAATGCCGACCTTTTTGCCGCCTTCGGCACAGAAGACGCAAGGCCATTTTTCTCAAGACGTATCGGTGTGGCTATTGATACGGCTACCGGCTCCAACGTTCAAAATAAAATCTATGGCGGTTTCCGCCTCAATGGAAAATTGAACAATCGCCTGCGCGTTGGTTTGCTCAATATGCAGGCAGCAGAAGACAATTCCATCTCATTGCCCAGCATAAACTATAGTGTGGCGGCCATCCAACAACAGGTATTCAGCCGGTCTAATATTGCTGCCCTGTTTGTGAACAAACAGTCTTTCAATAAATCATTTGCCGATAAGCTCTTTGGGGATTCCGTGGTGTATAACCGCGTGGTCGGTTTGGAATACAACCTTGCTTCCTTAACCAACAAGTGGACGGGTAAGGCGTTTTATCATCATAGTTTCCAGGAACAAAGTCCTGGTAAACAATCGGCGCACGGGGCATCACTGCGTTACAGCACCCAGCAATGGGACATCGCCTGGAACCATTCATTCATTGAAAAAAACTACAATGCCGAAGTGGGGTTTGTGCGCAGGACGGACATCAACAGCATTACGCCGGAAATTTCCTACCGGTTTTACCCAAGCTCCAGCAGTCTCAACAATCATGGCCCCTTTACCACCATCGAATACTTGTGGAACAGCGATGGGCGGACAGACCAATTGCTACGCATAGGGTATGATTTCCGTTTTCAGAACAATGCCAGCGCCAGGATTGCTTTCAACAGGCGATACACCCTTCTATTAAGTGACTTTGACCCGACAAGGACTCCGGAAGAACTAAACCCTGTGCCTTTACCAACTGGGACGGACTATAATTACAACAACATTTTTGCGCGTATTGAATCCGACCCGAGAAAACTACTTTCTTTTGAGATCCGTTCTAACGGGGGTCAATATTTTAATGGCACACGTTTTGAGTTCACTCCCTCCGTAACATACAGATTCCAGCCCTATGGAAGTGTGTCACTGAATTACAATTACAACCGGATCCGTTTGGATGACCCATTCCCTTCCCGCGAAATCCACCTGATCAGTCCGCGTATTGACTTCACCTTATCAAAAAAGGTATTTCTTACCAACTTCATGCAGTTCAATTCGCAAAATGAAAATGTGAACATCAATGCTCGTCTGCAGTGGCGCTTCAAACCGGCCAGCGACATGTTCCTGGTTTATACCGATAACTACTTCTTCAGCTTCGAAAATCCTAACGACAACTGGATGCCTCGCACACGGGCATTGGTTTTTAAACTGACCTATTGGCTGAATCTTTGAAACTACCTACTGAAAAAAATCTATGGATGGTGACTGGCAATTAGGAGGCTAAGAACTCACATTTTCCTCTCCACTCACCACAAAATCTTTTCGCTTTCGTTTCCAGCGCTTGTGGGTCCACAGCCAATAGGCAGGTTCATTCCGGATATCCTGTTCCAGCATGCGGGTGTGCATTTCTGAAATCTGTCCCAACGGCAGATCATTCGGCCGTTCGCAGACCAACTTGTATTCTACCTCATAATAGCCGCGTCTGAGCTTATGAATAAATCCATAGATCACAGGCGTGTTGTTGTCACGGGCAAATTTTTCCGTGCCAAACTGTACACCTGTTTCCTGATTTAAAAATTCGGTGAAATAAGGTTTTTGAAATGCTTTGGGACATTGATCCGACCCGAAAATAAAAGCAATCGGACGGTCATGGTTTTTTACAATCTGTTTTGCTTCCTCATATTTTTTCATCCATAGCCCAAACCGTGAACGGCTTTGAGTCATCATTCTGTTCATAAACTTATTGTTCAACGAGGTGTACAAAGCAAGAGGCTGATGAGGCAAGCGCAGGGCCACACTCACGGCAAATAATTCCCAATTTCCGGAATGGCCGCCCACCAGGGTTACATGTTGTTCCGCGTCAAAATATTTTTGAAATATCTCCGGGTTGCGCTGAACAAAACACCTGCCAAGTTCGCTTTTTGAAATTGAAAACACCTTAATGGACTCAACGATCAAATCGAAGAAATGCACATAAAATTCTCTTTCTATTGCCAGGCGTTTTTCCTTCGATAATTCAGGAAATGAATTAGTTAGGTTCATGCGAACCACTGATTTGCGGTAACCCAACAAACGATAAACAACGATGTACAACCCATTTGAAATGCCGTACAATAACCAGCCCGGGAACAAGCTAATGGGCTTGAGAATCAGGTAATATAAAAAAAACATCTATTGGTTTAGGTGCAACAATATTAAACAGATGTGCCCAATAAATAATTAACTATTTGATAAAATAAGTATAATGGTTGAGTCCCTCAAAACTAATTCTGATCATTGAGTTTGCCTGTTGTCAGGGAATTTTCGGCTCCTCATCATTATAAGCACACCCACCAAAACCAGTGGAATACTTAACGTCTGTCCCATGTTCAGGATCAGGTTCGCTTCAAACGGAACCTGGTCTTCTTTCAAAAATTCGATCAAGAATCGCTGAATAAATATCAACGCTATACCCATACCGAATATAAATCCATTGTTTTGGTAGAATTTTCCTGACTTCCAAATGACGTACAAGGACAAGCTTAAGATGAAATAAAATAGGGCTTCGTAAAGCTGTGCTGGGTGCCTGGGAATTTGATCTACTCTTGTAAATACAAATGCCCACGGAAGACTAGAAGGAATTCCTATAATTTCCGAGTTCAATAAATTACCGAGTCTGATGAATCCACCCAATGCAACTCCGGCTATTGTCAATCTATCCAAAAGCCACAAATAGTTTTTCTTATACTTTTTGTTGAAGAAATAAAGGGCAAGCACAGATCCCAAAATTCCTCCATGACTGGCAAGACCAGAAAAACCCGTGAACCGAAAAGTTGGCTTGATTCTGAACGGAAGTATCTCAATGGGGTTATTCCAATAGTAAACGGGGTCATAAAATAAAATATGACCCAACCGTGCTCCCAAGATTGCCCCTAGCATGACATACGTTGTGAGCGTATCGAGTTCTACAGCCGGAATGCCTTCTGCCTTGTATACGGTGAGCATGATTCGGTATCCGAGAATCATACCCACGGCCCAACAGAGCCCATACCATCTTAAAAACTCAAACCCATTAACGATTTCCGGATCAATATTCCAAATGACGTAAGAAATCATCCTCCTTGACAAAAGGTGGTCAAGACTATAAACATGAATGAGTTCATCATCAATGGATCGGTTTTGTTTATAGCCATGCTTTCAGCCCGTTCGAGCATAAGCAAGATTTCTTTCTGCTGAATTGACTGCATGGAATTCGACAATCGAAACTGTCGCCAGGCTGGTTTAAGGTCGTCTAAATTCATAGTGCTGATTCTTAAATTTGGTTTTTAGTTCAGCTCTCACCCGGTTCAGCCTGGAACTTACGTTTGTAGGGGAAAGGTTTAAGATCTGAGCGATTTCTTTATTCTTATACCCCTCCAGATAAAGAATAACAATGGCTTTATCCAGGTCTTTTAGAGACTGGATAATACTGTGTAGAAGTTCAATATCACCATCGGCCATGGCTATGGAGATAGCGTGTGCTGCCGAACCCAGCGATTCGGTAGGCATTTTCTTTTTTTCCTTCCTGACTTTGGTGAGCAGGGTATTCAGGCTAACCCTATAAATCCAGGTACTTAATGCTGACTCTCCACGAAATGTCTCAAATGATTTCCAAAGCTGTAGAATAATATCTTGAAAAGCATCTTTTTGATCTTCCCGACTCATGTAATAGACTCTGCAAAGGCTTTTTACAATACCTTGATGAGCGTCCATAATCCGAATAAAGTTTCGTTTTTGAGGTTCCAGGCTAACTATGGTCTTTATGGTATTAGTAGCATAATTTTAAGAATTGTCACGGATTGGTCCGATAATTTTTATGGTTACGGTTTCTACCGATTTTCGTTAGATTTTTTAGCGAAATACCGTTAGGAGAAGCGGCCCCCCCCTTACTGGTATTTCGCCTTAGAATCATTAACTAGCGCTGGTAAAATATCCTGTTGGGGGCCCGTACTTATGAACCTCCGAATTGATGTCGTGCCGTTGTAGCCGGTTATCCTTCACTGATTAAAGCTTCTAATTTTAAAAAAGCTTTTTGCCTAAACGGAATGAGTTGATCATATTTTTCACTTTTAAAGACCTTATCCAGCGCTTCGCGACTTGGAAATTCCATAATTGAAATCAAATTTGAAGATTCCGTGCCTATCAATACATCGGATATGGCGTACCGGCTGACGGGCTTTGCTCCAACTTCTTTATACAAAATGTTCATTTCCTGTAAGTAATGATTTAACGCTTCCTTCTCAGATGGATTAACTGTTGCAACGATAATTAAGAAAACAACTTTCATGATTTTTAAGATTTTTGTTAAACAATTTAAATTTCTGTTGCAAACTTCAGCAGTCTTCCGTTCGTTTCCTTTGATATTTGTCAAAAAAGTCAGGACTTAGTCACCCTGCTTAGGGTTTCAAGAGTAATTCCCAGATATGAAGCAATTTGACTCCTCTTCGCATATTTTACCACACTACGATTTTTTTCAAGTAATAAATCGTATCGCTCCTTTGCAGAATAAAACTGTAACGCCTTTATTCTTTCCTGGACTCGGAGCATGTGCGTAGTCATCAATTTAAAATATTCATGATACAATTCTATAGAATATTTTATTTCATTTTCAATTTTTATTTTTGGAATTCGTAAAATCGTCGAGTTCATAATAGCTTGAATGTACTGGTCACTTTGAATTTGACTATGAAAACTTTCTAATGCAGTAATGGTTGTATCTTTTGTTGCAAACCAATCGGTAATTTCTATCTGATCTTTAAGATAGTACGCTCTTAGTATTCCATCAGAAATTAAAAACAAATCATGACATTTTTGTCCCTGCATCAACAAATGTTCTCCTTTCTTAATTTTTTCTACTGTTCCCAGATCAACGATTTTCATTTTCAAGTTGTTTTGATTACAGACTGCGGTCGAGTCACATACTAGGGTTATACCTCTTCATTCAGTACAGAAAATAGTTTACTTTATTCGAGGGCAAGAACGTAGGCAAAAGTATTAAAAGCAAAAACATCAAGTCGCAAAGAGGTGCGCCAGCGTTATTAACCAGATTCTATTTTCAATATAAAATTGCTAGGGTATCGCCGATGAACCTCAATTAGCGTCAATTCTTATTTACCCCTGGCTCACGCTTCAGGAATTCATCATAAAACAGTGTCTGCCGGCTTTGCATCGGAATCATCCACCCATCGATAAATACGTGTTTGATTTGTGTTTTTGTTTCCATGGGGTCGCCATCACAAACAAACAGGGTTGCATTTTTTCCCCTTTCAATAGATCCGAGTTTATCCGCAACACCAAAAATTTCTGCTGGCACAATGGTGATAGCACCTAAGGCGTCTTCCTTGCTCATGCCATAGGCCGCGGCAAAGCCGGCATGATAAGGCAGGTTGCGCACATTCTCTGTATCCGCCGTTCGAATGGCTACTTTAACACCCGCCTTCTTCATCTGGCCTGGGTTGGTATATACCTGGTCGTAGCGATCGTAGTCGCGGGTGGGTATAGCAATAACAGGTCCCGCGATCACAGGAATATTAGCTTTCGCTATCTCATCGGCTACACGCCAGCCTTCTACCACACCGGCCAGGGCTACCTTCTTTACATTTCTTTCTTTCACCCACTTCAATACCGCCTGAATATCTTTGGCCGCATTTACTTCGATCATCAGCATTTGCTCACCACGCACCACGGGCACCAGCGCCTGCACTTCGGGGTAGTATTCCATTCCTTTACCTTGTGTGGCCGAGTCCAGCTTGTGATACTGTACCGCTTTTTCCCATACTTCATCCAGGCGCTTCAAGGAATTTTCTGCTTCTTTCTTTACTTCATCATCTGTCCGCTTGTCAAAGAAACCTCTGCGTCCTGTGTTAGGGAAATTCAATACGATACATTCAAATCCTCCAAACATCTGATCCGGTGTATAGCCATGCAGGTTGATCAGCGCAGCCGTACCGGGAAACAATCCGCCATCCGGTTTGGCTATGACGGTGGTCACACCACTCACGCGGGTCACCGGTATCACCGCTGAATTGGGATTTACTGCTGTTAGTGCCTTTACCTGTGGAACCACTTCTCCTGCTTCGTTGAAGTCTTGCGTTTTCTTGTCGGATCCTACTTCATTGAGACCTACTTGCGTACCTCCGTCTATCATGCCGGGATAAATCTTCAGGCCATTGCAATTAATCACTTCTGCACCTTCGGGTATGGTAATGTTGGCGCCAACATCCAGGATTTTCCCATCCTTGAGAATGACCGTACCATTCACGATCGTGCCATTAGTGATGGTTTCTATTGTGGCATTGGAAAGCGCAAAGGTACCGTAGCGTCCCTTCGCCTGCTGGGCTTCTGCTGCCATGGTCACCAAAATCAAAAGGACTATGAAAATACTTGAACCACGTTGAATAATCTTCTTCATCTTCTGAAATTATTTTTTGAGCCCCACCAGGTCGTTTAACAAAAACTCCGCATCCTGCATACAATTATCATTGTATCGATCGTATTGACCGTGCAGTGTTACATCTATTTCGCCTTTCGCGTCAGGCATGATGCGCATATCTGCCGGGTCTTTCTCCCGGTCGAAGCGCACGATGCCATCTACAAGGGTATACATAGGCACAGCATATATAGAAAGTGGATGATTTTTAAAAATGACAATGTCGCCTTCCTTGCCTGCTTCAATGGAGCCCACCCGTGATTCAATACCCAATTGTTTGGCGGGATTGAGCGTAATGAGTGTCAACGCTTCTTCGTCCGTCAAGCCTCCATACTTTTGTGTTTTGCCTGCCTCGTGGTAGAGATGCCTGATCAAATCCGGTGAATCGGAGTTGATGGAAGTGCTTACACCATTGCGAACCAATATGGCTGCGTTGTAAGCCGTAGAGTAGTATACTTCAAATTTGTAGGCCCACCAGTCGGCAAAGATGGAAGCCATCGCTCCGTGCGCTGCCAGCTCAGGCGCTACCTTGAAGCCTTCATTCACGTGCTGAAATACAATTTTCTTAATATTAAAATCCTTGCATACCTTCAGCATCATGTAGATCTCGTCTGCGCGGTAGCTGTGGCAATGAATAATAATATTTCCCTTCAGGATTTCGCCCAGCGTTTCCATCCGGTAGCTGTAATCAGGTGGCGCCCCACGAAAACCTTTTATGCTTTTGTTTTTCGTATAGGTATCCCACTCCGCCATGTATTCTTTTGCTTTAGTAAACGCTTCACGGATTACAAACTCTACGCCCATTCGGGTTTGCGGCATCAACCCGTCGCGTGTACCGTGACTGGTAGGATTTTCACCCAATGCAAATTTGATGGTACGCGGTGCTCCCTGCATGATCATAGCCTCCGGTTCATACACACCAAAGCGATGTTTTATCGTTTGGCATTGACCACCTATTGCATTGGCCGATCCGTGCATGGCATGTGAAATGGTACATCCTCCCGCCAGCGCACGATATATACTCATCTGCATGGGGTTGATGGCATCGCCCTGCCATACTTCTGCTGTTACCTGGTTGGTACCCTCGTTGATGGCATCCAGTCCGATGTGTGAGTGCGCATCGATAATGCCCGGCATTACAAAAAGACCTGTGGCATCAATCTCCCGCACACCGCTTGCAGCTTTCAACCCTTTGCCCAGTTGTTTGATCTTACCATCGGTAATGAGCACATCGGTATTTTCCAACACTCCGTTGGTGATGGTAAGCACTGTACCGTTTTTGATCAGCATGTTTCCTTTGTCCTGCGCTTGAGCAGAATAACAAATAACAAACAGGATGGCGAAACGAAGTATATAGTTAAGGCTTAAAAATTTCATAGTTATCATTCAATAATTACATGGGGTCCTTCTTTGCATTCATGGGAAACGTCCCATATTGTCCGGCAGTCATACTTCCATCGAAGGAATTGCCGTTGACGGTTGCGGATACTTCAATCTTTATCATACTGCCACCGGCATCGATGGTGTAGTTAAAGGAAAGCGCGCTACCGCTGAGCCAGATATCGTTCACGGAAGTCTCCTGACCTGAAAAGTTATTGGTAATAGTTCCCGAATAGTTTCCTCCACTTTCCTTGATTACCAGCTTGCCTCCACCTTTGCCTTGTGGTGTATCAGTCAGGTAAGACCATGTTCCTTTGATGTCAGCTTTCTTTCCATTGGTAGGTTGGGATGCTTGTTCTGCTGAATGCATCCTCCCTTCTACAAACACATATTTTACGTTGGTCTTTTCAGCAAAATAGGATTTATCAGTGAGCACGAGGTTAGCAATTTTTCCAGGTTCAATTGTTCCCAGCTGTGCAGATAATCCCAACATCTGTGCCGGGGAAGTGGTAAGGGCTGACAAGGCTGCATCTTCCGTAAGACCTGCGGCTATCATTCTTCTAAGATTTGATCTGATATCTTTGGGTTGAACTGAATTAGCAGAAAACCCGAAGCGAATACCTGCTTTCGCAAAGCCGGACGCCTGTGCCTCATGGTTGGCAATGGCCTCAGTTTTTCTCTTCTCCAATGCCTGCCGCTCTTCCGAGATGGTGTCGGTATTTGTATTATCCTTTTTTATTGCCGTGGGCAAACTCAGAGACAGAAAAACATTAGCCCCGGAATTTTTTACTTTATTAATAATTGGCCATGCTTCTTTCACATCACCTATCGTTAGTTGAAATCCTAAATCATTTTTCAAAGTAATCACCCGCTGTATGTCCATGATGTTGTCTGCTTTGAACAACACTTGTTGTCTTCTATTGATAATCGGATAAAATGATTCCAGTTCCTGATTAGATGTTGGTCTTTCCAATCCACTGGGGTTGGCAGCATACATGGCTTCATACGATTTCGACATCACTGCCTGGCGATACAGTTCTCTCCACTTGGCCATCACAGCCATGATGGTAGCCGGGTAAACACCGGGTGTTCCGGATAGTTCTGAATACATCGCGGACCGTGCAAACAACGTCATACGGTCTGGCTCTTCACCGCTCAGGAGTACAATGGCTGCCTGCCCCGGTAATAAATTTCCATGTGGCACAACCTGAGCAACGCCAAATCCCTGATCTCTTAAATCGGTTATTGCTTTATCCGAAGTGTTGATAAAATTTCTTACATCCAGCTGAGGGGTAATGCCCGCCCTGTCGGGTGGTGGATTGCCAGGGAATTTCACTTTCTCCTTCTTTTCATTTTTTGGATAGGCTACTCCGGTATGAGAAAATCCATCAATGAACCCCGCATAAACAAACATGGAGTCGCCCTGGATTACAATAGCATCGGGAGGAATCGCTACATCTTTGCCCACAGCCACAATAAGACCGTTCTTCACCACCACGGTCCCTTTTTCTATTTTCTGGCCAGGTGAAGGTATTATGGTGGCCCCGGTAATAGCGTATGAGTTGGTTACTGCACGCAAATCCTGGTCATTTTGAGCAACCAAAGGAGACATACCCATTCCACAGAAGAGGAACAAACAGAATACGTATTTAAGAAAAGTAAAAACCTGAGTCATAAATAGCTTGAATTGCTTCAGCTGTGAAGGTAAAACAATTATAAAAATGGAGGTAAGTGGCTTACAGGAATGGTCAATCTAAACCCCTGACGGGGATGGGCTGGCCGGCACGATTTCACCCATCGTCTGAGAGCCGCTGAGGCGATTTCTACCCGCTTTTGCAATTTATTTCAGTATTTCTGCATCTCAAATGCAGATAGCTTGTTGCCATTGCACACAAATTTAATACTTAACTAAAACAGCAGGCATTACTAGTTATAACTGCAATACTCTAGTCCGTTGTTGCCAATAGGTTGGCCGGGAGGAGGATCCAGCAACTCATCCATTTTAAATTGTGCCGGATCCTTTTCAAATCGTTCGATGAGTTCAATGGCATACGCATAGTGGGCTTTCCAATCTTCATCGTTAGTAGCTTTTACCTTTGTCGCAAGCCATGCTTTCAATTTATCAATTTCCATATGCACGATGGCATTCACTTGCATCGGTGCATCTTCGTGCGCAGCCAAAACCAGCAAGTTGGTGAGCAATACATTGTTAACGGTAATTTGAACGGCTCCTTCATAGCCGGCTCGTGCAGGCGCTTTGAACGTATAACCGATAGCTTTGTTCAAAACACTTTGCAAACTCGGAAGCCTCGCATCGCGCGCATGATATTCAACCAACCGGGCTGCACGGGCGGGATGAAGCAACAGACTAAAGCTCATGTTGGCCGCACTCTCAGCAGCAGCGAGTGGATCAAACGTAAGTTCTGTGCGAATCTTTATCACCTCTCTATGCCTGTTGTATCCCAGCGGACGTGGCGGAATAAGTCTTATCAAACTTTCCGGTAAAGTCAACGTGCCCGGATTCACAGTTTTCAACAATGCCTCAATGGCTTTGATTTGTTGCTCAGGAGGAATCAGTTCAGTAACCGGTTGTCCGTCTCCACGCAAGGCATAGCGATAGTTCAATCCACCAATCACCTTGGCGGTAGCCTCTGTCTGATAACGGTGAAAGAAATACATAGGCACCAATACTTCTTCCAGTTTGGCCATAGGGGTATTGGGTTTAATATTCTTTTCACCAAAATTTTTTATAACCACTGCTCTCACTTCCAGCATTCTCAGCAGTTCATCCGATACATCCTGTCCGTTATCCCACAGGTGTGCGTATGGGTGTGCACTTCCCAACGGGCGCGCATCCTGATCTGAAAGAAAGGTAAGGCCATCTTTCAAAGATTTTTGAATGATGTCATTCAATGCTTTATCTTCATCAGTACCCTCGGGAAAATCCTGATAACCGTAAGCGATGGCAACTTTATCGAAAGCTCCGATCTTGTCATCATACGCTTCAGACAAATCCACTTTTCCATCCTTCAGTTTAGCAAGCGGGTGGGGATAATCCATCACAGAAGCTCTTCCCTCCACACTGGATGAATAGGCGTGGGCCAACCCAATTGTATGTCCCACCTCATGTGCCGATAGTTGTCTTAACCGGGCGAGCGCCATTTCTTCCATCTCCTTAGGCACCGGCTTTCCTTCTTCATAAGGCGCCAATAAACCCTCGGCAATTAAATAATCCTGACGAACGCGTAATGACCCCAATGAAACATGCCCTTTAATGATTTCTCCTGTTCGCGGGTCGATGACACTGGAACCGTAAGACCATCCTCTTGTAGAGCGATGTATCCATTGAATCAAATTATACCTCACATCCATCGGGTCGGCATCTTCAGGTAAAATTTTCATCTGAAAAGCATCTTTATATCCAATTGCTTCAAAAGCCTGATTCCACCACTGTGCCCCCTCCAGAAGAGCAGAGCGAACTGGTTCCGGCACACCGGGATCGAGATAATATACGATAGGCTCCACCGCTTCACTGATAGCGGCACTTGGGTCTTTCTTTTGAAGGCGATGGCGTGTGATAAATTGTTTTTCTATTGACTCCTGAATGGGTGTTGCATAATCATAATACGACATTTCAAAATATCCCGCACGAGGATCAAATTTTCGAGTCTTATAATTATTATCAGGAAGTTGAATGAGCGAATGATGTTGCCTTACGGTGATCACGTCAGGTGTTGGGGTTACACTTCGGATGTAACTGCCGGTGGCTTGTCCGGTAAAAGTAAGTGTAGCTTCAAACTCTGAATTTTGCGGAAAGTTTTTTACGCGTGGCAAGTAAATGGCCGACCTGGATTTATCCAATGAATAGCTGCCCTGCTGACTTTGTTTTAGTGTTCCAATCACATCATGGGCATCCCGAAGCAAAAAATCAGTAATATCAACCAGCACTTTTCCATTTTCCTCCGCCTCTACCGTAAATCCCCAAAGTGCAGATTGTGCAAAAGCTTGCTCCACCGCCTTTATCTCCATTGCGTTATCACTCATGGCCCGATACTTATAGTTTGGCTGAATCAATAAAACCTTGGGCCCTCTTCTGTCAAATTTTACAATGCGTTCACCACCCAGTTGTCCACGATCCAATCCAATATCATTGGAGCCAATACCGGCGGTCAGCGAATTGACATACAAAAAATCAGTATCAAACTTGTCGATGACCAGGTGTATCTTATCCTGCTTTTCATCATAGTAGTACACAAAATAGCCGTCATACTTTTTCATGCCGGCAGTTTTTGCCTGAATGGCCGATTGAGCGACCACCGGTGTAGTCGGTTCCTGCTTCTTGCGTTGTGAAAAACCCAGCGTAGCAGAAATAAGGATAAGAATGGAAAGCAGTAAACTTTTCGTTTTCATATATAGGGATAGTAATTGCTAAAACTAAAAATTATTCCCTCCATTCAAAAATGAAAAAGGCGCTAACAGGCATTCCTGAAACAGGAACGGTAAATGGTACTTGCAAGGGAAACCTGCCTTAAATCAACTTATCCTTGTTGGCTTTGGCTATGGCTTCGGATTTACTTCTTACCTGCAGCTTGGAGTAAATGTTCTTGATGTGAGTTTTCGAAGTTTCCTTGGAAATAAAAAGTTCTTCCGATATCTGCGTGTATGTCTTTCCTTCAGAGATCAGTTGAAGAATTTCTGTTTCTCTTTTGGTAAGCGGACTATTAGGGTTCAGGTGAAAATTGTCAATTACCATACGGGCAATCTTACTGCTCATGGGGGCGCCACCTTTGGTAACCTCTTCCAGGGCTGTCAGCAATTCCATGTAGTTGGCACTTTTGGTAATGTATCCTGATGCACCGGATTTCAACGCTTCATATACCATTTCACTGTCTTCGTATACGGTGACCATGATGATATCGGAATTTGGGCTTTTCTCTTTGATGATTTTTGTACCCTGTATTCCATTCATTCCACCCGGTAATTCTACATCCATCAGCACGATGTCCGGTTTATCATTATTCAGGTGTTTGATGGCATCTTCGCAATTGCTGTAGGAATTCACAACCGTAAATTTTTGAGAACTGTCTACGATCATGGCAAAACTGCTTCTTATCTCCGGATCATCTTCGACAATCAGGACACGTTTTTTAGGTTCATCGCTCATATCTTCTCTTTATATATAGGTATAGGTAGTATTAGGCTTATTTGCGTTCCTCCTCCGGCCCGGCTTCGAATATATAGAATACCTCCAATTCTTTCCGCCCTCGTACGCATATTCTTTAGCCCGTTCATCTTCGCAAGTTCATCTTTATCGAAGCCTTTGCCATCATCCATGAGCTTCATTTCATAAGTGTTATCAACCAGTGTGAGTGTAAAAGTTACATTTTTTGCACCTGAGTGGTTAAATGCGTTTGTCATGGCCTCCTTAAAAATAAGGTTGGCTTCTCTGCTAAATCCATACGGGATGCGGACCGTTTTATTGACAGAATTGAGCGCTCTATACATCATTCCCTTTTCTTCAAATAATTTTTCCCCAAAGTCGCGGATATGCAGAAACAATTTTGACAATTCATCATTGCCAGGGTCAATGCTCCAAATAAAATCACGGGCTCCCGTGTACAAGTACTTGGCCGAATCTTCTACTTTATCATATAAGGCTGCTGCATTCCCGTTCTTATTCAGTTTCATCAAGCTCACGTAGTTGATGATACGCGTAAGCTGATTTCCCATTTCATCATGAAAATCACGGGCTATTTCTTTTCTCAAACTCTCTTGTTCCTGTTGTCGAATCCTTTCTACCTCCATGATTTTATTGATCTTCTTTCGTACCCGCAGATAAAATATCAGCACAATAAGTCCAGCCAACAGAATAAATACCGCCAGTTGGAATAAGGTGGTCTGATAAAAAGGCGCATTTACGGTAAATGCGTAGGTCAGGGGTGCCTTATCCCAACTACCCTGGTTATTGGTAGCCATTAGATTGAAAACATATGCTCCAGGTGGGAGATTGCTGTAGGTGGCATTACGCACTGAAGACGGCTGAGACCAGGTCTTGTCAAAGTTTTCCAAAAAGTATTTGAACTTTACGGAGTTTGGGTATCGCTTATCTACCCGGTTGAATTGAAAGGTGATGTGGTTTTTGTCAGCCGGAATGCTGGGAAGGTAAGGTAACCGAAAAAAACCAAACAGGCTATCGGCAAAATCGCGGCTTGAGTACTGGCCGTAGAATATCTCGATATCGCGCAAGTGAAGATCAAATGAATGCCAACCTTCCCGTGGCAGCTCGTTGTATTGGTAGACCCCGTCAATTAATCCGAAAAACTTATCCCCACTGACGTGGAAGGCATTTCGGTTTGTCTCCACTCCTTCCAGTCCGCTTTCATGTCCATAATGAAGGTTTTGTTCTATCTCTAACTTCTCATTTAATTTCAATTTAGAAATTCCCTGCTCAGTACCTACCCATACATATCCCTCGTCATCCGTTGTCACGAAATAGATAAAGTCTGAAGGAAGGCCTTCCTGCGAAGACAGGATTTTCTTTTTATAGTTTACCGGGTTTAAAAACATAATTCCTCCCCCGCCCGATCCAAGCATGAGCAAAGAATCATTATAAATACTTATTGAATTGATCAGTGTGCTGGTAAATTCAGGTAGTGGGATCTTTCGAATGACGCTATCGTTTCTAATGACAGTCAGTCCAAATTCCCCGGCCACAAAAACGGAATTCAATTTGGGGAAACATTTCATGGCATTTACATTCCGGCTATACAATCCTTCTTCCAATGAAAAATTCCTAAATTCCTTTCCATTAAAATACCCAACACCATTGGACCGTGTGCCGTACCAAATGTTTCCATCATAATTTACGTCAAGGCTATTAACATAAGTAGATAAAATTCCATCCTCACGGGTGTACCACATAAAGCGATCACGATTTGCGTCATAGCGACCCAGACCCGTGTAGGAAGCCACCCAAATTTCCCCATTCAAATCCTCTTTAATTGCATGAATCTCATTGGATATTCCTACATCATATTGTATCAGCTCGTCATTTATTTCTCTCCAAACGCCTTTCTTTTGGGTTCCAATCCAAAATGACCCATCGCGTCCTTTTTCAAGAGCCAGCACGGATCCTAAATTATCATAGCTGTACTTATCAAAATCTTGCACATAATATTTATATAATCCGGATCCGGATGTGCCTACCCATGTGTTTCCTTCCGAATCGGGAAGGATTTGATTTATATTTACGTCTCTTAAAATGGTGTCAACCTGATGACGGTTTTTTGATTTTCGTTCCATTAGTAAATTATTCCCACTGCGGGTCCAATATATTTTGTTGATGGCATCGTATTGGATAATCGAATTCTTTTCAATGTCTATTTTCCTTTTGGCAAATTGTTTTTGCTCGGTGTCAATAGCGAAGTACCCCTTTTCTGTATTGATCCACACTTCATTTTCATAATTTAAAATTGACAGGGCAAAATCAAAATCATTGGCATGGTTCAAAACGAAATCTCCAGTCGGGGTTTTGATCATGAAACTACTATCGTTGAGATACAGGCAGATTTCTTTACCCGGCATAAGATGTGTGTATAAGATTAGCTTGTCTTTGTTGACCGGCTTATTCCAATAGTATATGGAGTCATTATGTATTTTCCCTAATGCCCGCTGACTGTTAACGAAGAACACGGTGTCATTTACTTCAAATACCCTTCGGATGCTAAGCTTGGAATGTACACCTTCGGGTATGTATTTTTTAAAATCAATTCCGTTGTACCGGGTGATACCGATAGGATTGATTATCCAAAGGTTTTTCTTGGAATCAAGTTTCAGGTATTGAATTATATTACTGGGAAGGCCATCGCGGGTGGTGAAAACCTTAAATTCTTTTCCGTCAAAGCGTGCCAGCCCTCCACCATTGGTTGCGATCCAAAGGTATCCGTCCTTGTCCTCTACCATCATGTTGACCTGGGACTGCGGAAGTCCATCCACCGCTGTGTACTGCCTCAATGAATATTGCTGCGCCCACAGCGATGGGATGGTTACCGCACCTGAAAAGAAAACAACATAAACCAACCGCCTCATTAGCCTCCCGAAAGTAGTCTTATTTGCCATAACCATCGTACCGCAATTTACGTCAATCTGAAGCTGAATCGAAAAATGACTCTAAATAGGTGATATTTTGAAAAAGCTTTTAATTTTGGTTGAATTCCAAATTACTAACGTTTTTGTTGCAACCAACGCTTACTATAGTGAGTCATAGTCTTACTTAAACCCGACTTTATGATTAAAAATTATATCCTCACCACGCTCCGAAATATTCAAAAGCATTTTACCTATTCACTCATCAATATATTTGGTTTGGGTCTTGGCATCTGCATCAGTCTTTTATTGGCACTCTGGGTCAATCACGAATTAAGTTTTGATCGTTTTCATGCCAACGCGGATCAAATCTACCGGGTTTCAATGGACATCAGTTTTGGCGGGCAATCTTCCAGTCACTCTTTTTCCCCAACTGCTTTATTACCAACACTAAAACGAAATTTCCCAGAAGTAAAAACGGGAGTAAGAGTTTTCAATTCATCTGCATTTAGTCCGTTTATAGTAAAAAAGGATGATAATTTTTTTCAGGAAAACAGGTTTTACTTTGCAGACAGCACTTTCTTTCAGGTATTCTCCTATACGCTCCTCGAAGGTAACCCCAGTACCGTTCTTACTAATCCAAGATCCGTTGTACTGACAAACAGTATGGCTAAAAAGTATTTTGGTGATAACGATCCCATGGGGCAAACTCTTTTGATCAATGGACAAAACGATTATACCGTAACCGGTTTAATGGCGGATGTGCCGGACAATTCTTACTTACAATTTGATTTCATTGGTTCATTTTCTTCTCTCGGACAAGCCACAGAAGAAGTTTGGTGGAGTGCAAACTACCTGACCTACGCATTGCTCGATGGGCAGGCAAATTTGAAAGCCATAGAAACCAAAACCAATGATTTGGTTAAAGAAGTAATAGGTGATCAATTGGCCAGCCCGGGAGATTACGTTAAATACAATTGGATGAATTTGAAAGATATTCACCTTCACTCAAAAGTGCAGTCTGAAATGGAACCAGTGGGTAATATCCAATACGTATACCTGTTTGCCTGCATTGCCTTACTGATTATCATTATAGCATGCATCAACTATATCAACCTTGCCACTGCCCGCGCGACATTAAGAGCAAAGGAAGTCGGCGTGAGGAAAGTTGTAGGTGCCTCGAAAAAACAACTTGTTTTTCAATTCATTGGTGAGTCCATTATAATCTCACTATTGGCACTGGTTTTTGCATTTCTGTTGGCTCAACTCCTGCTCCCCATTTTCAATGCACTTACTGGTAAAAATTTCGATCACACCGCTTTTATTACGCCCACATTTTTGCTGAGTACTTTAGTTGTTATTCTTTTTGTCGGTATTGGCTCAGGCGCATATCCTGCCCTGTCAATTACTTCGTTCAAACCCGTTAGTATTCTCAAGGGAAATTTCAGATCATCCGCAAAGGGAATTTGGTTGCGAAAAAGCCTTGTTGTTTTTCAGTTTTCCATTACCCTTATTTTAACCATTGGTACCCTGGCCATTGTAAAGCAGCTTATCTTCATTCAAAATAAAAATTTGGGATACGAAAGGGAAAATACCATTCTGCTGCCGCTGGATAAAAAAACACATGAGGTATATTCTACTTTAAAATCAGAATTCCTGCGCAGTGGAAAAATAACTTCTATAGGGAGAGCAACCGAATCTCCCGTTGAAATCCAAGGTGGGTACAGTATTAAATTACAGGAATCATCCGATCCTGCCATGTCTGTAGTTGCGTTATCTGCAGATGATGGATTTGTCACCTCGTTGGGAATGGAAATCGCAGCCGGCAGGGATTTTACCGAAACCGATATCAAAAATTTTCTAACAGATACAACTTACGTATTCATGGTGAATGAATCTTCCATAAAAAATCTTCTCCTGACCAATGAAGAAGCCATTGGCAAACGTGTGGAGCTGAATGGGAGAAAGGGTGAAATTGTAGGCGTAGTAAAAGACTTCCATTTCGCATCACTTCACATGCCAATCGGACCTCTGGTTATTTTCAGCGGTGCCAATGAATATTATTATGCGATTGCCAGGCTGGCATCTGGAAACATTACTGAGTCGCTCAATGTGCTTAAACAAATCAGCACTACCATAGCCCCTCATAAACCATTCACTTATGAATTTTTAGATCAGCAGTTTGATGCACTCTATCGCTCGGAACAACAAATGGGTAAACTTTTTGGTGTGTTTGCAACCTTGGCAATCGTTATTGCCTGCCTTGGACTGCTTGGATTGGTTTCTTTTTCTGCCACTCAAAAGACAAAAGAAATCGGAATCAGAAAGGTAATGGGAGCCAATGCAGGAAACATTGTTTTATTGATTACCAACGAGTACATCAGACTTATTATCATTGCTGTCTTTATTGCCATACCAGCTGCATTATATGGAATAGATCAGTTGCTTGGAAATTTTGCCTATAAAACCACAGTAGGTCCGGTACTTATTATATTGTCAGTCTTGGGCTGCATGTTAATCGCATTCTTAACAGCCAGTTACCAGGCTATTAAAGCTGCCGCCATCAATCCCACTGAAACATTGAAGAATGAATAGATTCATTTGCCTGAGTCAGATCGCGATCAGCCTGATCTTTATTTTCAATAATGCTGGATATACTCAGGATGTCCAGCATTATTATTCTTTAGCTAAAGAAGCGCATGAACAAAAGAATTACGAAGCATTTTACGAGAACATTTCAGAAGCATTCAAGCTTCACCCATACCATCAGGCAATCCTCTATCAAAAAGGTTTGGCTTCTGCACTTACCGGTCGCGATGAAGAAGCCATTGAAGCGCTGAAGATGACAATTTGTATGGATACCCGGTTTGATTTGTTACATGAGGATCTAAAATCACTGCATGGCTACGATTCATTTAATGATTTGCTCCAGCTCCAGAATAAATTACAACAACCTGTTACCAATTCTGATACAGCTTTTGTGTTCAACAATAAAGAAGCACATATCGAATCAATCGCTTATGATCCTGTATCCAAATCCTTTTATCTCAGCAGTATCAATCAGCGTAAAATATTGAAGTACGATCAGCTCGGAATCACAACCGATTTTATTAATCGTGGAGACCACGGAATGACTGCTGTGTTTGGATTGCGAACTGATCTGAACAAAGGCGTATTGTGGGCGTGCGCAAGTCCTATGCCCGAAATGGAAAATTATGACTCCACCTTAAAGTCTGCTGTTTACAAATTTGATTTGGAGACTGGAAAACTGATTGATAAATACGAATCAACATCAACTGCACCGGCTATATTTGGTGATCTTATCCTTAATAGTATGGGTGAAGTATTTGTCAGTGATGGACGAGGTAATGCTATTTTTAAAGTAAACGAAGTTACCCGGCAATTGGATAACTTCTTTGCTGCCGAAGAATTCTGGAATATGCAGGGAATCGCGTCTACAGAAGACGACAGGTATCTATTTATAGCAGATTATATTAAGGGTATTTATAGGCTGGAAATATCTACAAAACAGCTTATCAAACTGCCTTCTCCGATTGATCAATCACTTAAAGGTGCTGATGGACTTTTATTCTATGAGAATAGTCTGATCGCTATTCAGAATGGAATTTATCCTATGCGAGTGATGCGCTATTATCTCAGTGATGATAAAAGTAAAATAGTCAAATCGGAAGCCATTGATTCAGCGCATCCTGCCTTTAATGAACCGACCATTGCATGCATTGTTGATTCGATACTATATTATGTGGCCAACAGCCAATGGACTGGCTATGATGAACAGCATCGGTTTAAATCTGATCAGACGCAAGACATAGTCATACTAAAGAATTTGCTGAGAAAATAGTTTTTTTAATTGCCCCTGGCTATTTGTGTCTTTCGCAATTGATTTGCATTATTAGGGAGAAAACCGCCCTATGTCGGAAGAAGAAATACGACAAGAAGCAGCGATAATAGAAAAAGCCAGAAAAGATCCCTGGGCTTTTGGTTCATTATATGAAAAATATTTTGAACGTATTTTCAACTATCTGTTGCGTCAGACCGGCGATGAAGAGCTATCTGGAGATTTGTGCGCACAAACTTTTGTAAACACACTAAATAATTTAAACAGATATGAGCACAGAGGAGTGCCCTTCTCCGCCTGGCTTTATAAAATCGCAAGCAATGAAGTAAACAAACACTACAGGAAGTCAAAAGGGAAAAAGATTTTTAGTATTGAAGAAGTCCGTATCAAAGAATTGGTAGAGCATACCGATGAGACATGGGATGAAGAGTTAATTGAAAAACTGGTTGAATTCATGAAGGATCTTCCGGAGGATATGCTACAAGTATTGGAACTTAGGTTTTATGAGGACAAAGACTTTAAGGAGATTGCCTATATCCTGGACATAACAGAAAGTGGCGCTAAAATGCGTACCTACAGGGCATTGGACAAATTGCGGAAGAATTTTAAAATTAAGATTAAATATAATGGGTAGAAACGAAATCAGACTTCGCAGGCAGCGCACTACAGCCCGAGGCATTGACAGGTTTCGGAATTACAATACAGTGCTTCAGCGGCATGAACAAACACAACGGATCAGGAAGATCATGAAGGTGTTTGGATATTTTGCCGTACTGCTCATTGTTATTATGATAATTATATTTCTTTCCCAATGGGAGAAAAAAAATGAAAAGGTGAACCCTGCCGAAAGCGTACAAAATTCATATAAAATTAAATCCTGAAGGTGACGCAAAGATACTACTTCAGCAGTCTTGCGTGAATAAGAGTCAGTGCCACTATAAATCAGAAACGAATTATCCGTTTGATTGCCTCGGCCGCACTGCCCACCTCATCTGAGGCCGGCGGCAACAACATGATGGCCATTGCGTGCCCCGTTATAAAACTTAATGATCTGAATGGCATCGATTTCGTCTTTAGCATCGAGGTGATGTTCCTGCATAAAAATTTTAAGCATCTCACCGAGTTCCTCCTGAATGGCTGGAAATAGCAGGTGGTTAAACCTTGCGAGGTTTTTTACGCCTTCGTCTGTTGCGAAATAGTAGCTAAACGCCTTATGGTCTGCACCCGATATATCTAGTTTATCTGTCCGGGGTTTCCTGAGCACCTTTACGTCCCCAGTGAGGACAGTTTCAAAAAGCGTCAACCCTGGGTAGCCGGAACCGGAATACCTGTAAACTTCAAATTTTCGGTTCACATTAATCGATGGATCGTAAAACCTCACCTGCCTGATTTTGCTAACGGGCAGAGCGATCCGCTCTTCTCCGGAGACTAGAAAAACCAACTCAAAAGACGGCATGTATATTTTGCCTGTCATCACCTGGCCCGACTGAAGGACCACCGCACCTTCATAGGGCATAGTTCCAGACGACCATCCCAACCTGGAGATGGCCGCTAACCCAATAATAAGAATACTAAGCACCTCATGTTAAGTTTTAATAACATGAAGTTAACAATTATTTAATATATATTCAATCAGGCCAGACCAAGTATCCCCAATAGCTCCGGAATCTGGTTTATTAAATGAGAATGCTTTTCCCGCTCCAATTTTTCCTTGGGAAAAGCGCCTGTGGTCACACCGATAACCAGTCCGCAGCCGGCGCTGTTTCCCTCCTGCAAGTCGGAGGTAGTGTCGCCAACTTTGGCAACCAACTGGACATCCGTTATCCCCGTCAGCTTCATTGCTTTGAAGATCAGATCTGGGTATGGTCTTCCATTAATAACTTCATCACTGGCAACGCTTGCGTCAATCAACCCATTACCAAGCCATTCCGTCCTCCTTAGAATTGCATTGGTTATTTGCCTATCAAAACCCGTGTCCACAACGACCCTAATTCCATTTTGCTTTAATTTCAAAAAGGTCTCGCTCACACCTTCTTTTTCTGAAAAATTCTTATCTGTTTCATAAAACCAGATCATCTCAGAAACAAATTCATCATATATACGGGCAATGAACTCTTCGGTATTCTTCTGTGGAGTAACCTTCGACCCCAAAAGTTGCTTTATCGCTATTGGTTTAGGTAAACCCATTACTTCATTCGCTTCATCCAAAGTGATCGTTAAACCAAAACTTGCCATAGCTCGTTGCAGTGCTCTATGCACATCCTGATCATCCTTTATGGTGGTTCCCGCTAAATCGCACACTACAAGTTCTATTCTCATACATTTAACTTTTTTTATAAGATACAATCAAGGGATGCATAAATCCTTGTAAGGACCGTAAAGAATACTTTAACTTATTCAGACACAACTTAATAGTTTAGTAAAGTACTGGTTGGATAATCCTAAGATTCTTCCATATACATTAATCAACTCAAAAAATAAATCCGGAGGAATGATGAGGTGATCCTGGCTGCTTTCTTTCATGATATTGGACAAAACAAATGATCCCTCTTTGAAAATATGATCTTGCTTAGAAGGTGGGATGAACAGGCAAAGGAGACGACTACACCAATAATTGATTTAGTTACTCTTAAATCGAAGGTTAAGAAAGTACTACTTAAGCACATGAGTCAACAGCTTTGTTCTTTCAAATCATTTTCAGTCAACTAACACTTAATTATTACCATTAGGCAAAAAAAATAAGCATATTGTCAAAAGGATGACCTATTCTCGCTTTTGACTTATGACTTCGTCCACCCTACGGGAACATTACATCACTCAGTGGCTAAGAAAATCCAATGGTTTTACTTTTGCCCTGTACACTTCACTGGCCGCTTTTTGCACCTATGCGTGTATATTTTCCGTAAGGAAAACTTTTGGTGCAGGCATATACGAAGGCATGATGTATTGGGGAGTCGATTTCAAAATTTGGATGGTGATATCTCAGGCCATTGGTTATATGATATCCAAGTTCATCGGCATAAAGGTAGTGTCCGAGTCCGGAAGCGATAATCGGGGTCGTGGAATTTTGATCGCACTAACTATTGCCATGATTGCATGGCTGGGTTTTGGTTTGGTCCCTGCACCGTATAATTTATTGTTCATGTTTCTCAATGGACTCCCCCTTGGAATGGT